>CAZFOP010000045.1:0-2374 GCA_964520085.1 uncultured Solibacteraceae bacterium
CGTAGACCTCAAGCAAACCGTCAATTTGCCGAAGACGGCCTTCTCGATGAAGGCTAACCTGCCGCAGGCCGAGCCGAAGATGCTGGCGCGGTGGGAGAAGGAGCGGCTGTACCACCAGATTCGCACGGTCGCAGCCGGCCGGCCGCGTTACATTCTGCACGATGGGCCACCGTATGCCAACGGGCGCATTCACCTGGGCACGGCGTTCAACAAGATCCTCAAGGATTTCATCGTCAAATCGAAGACCATGGCCGGCTTTGACGCGCCGTACGTGCCCGGCTGGGATTGCCACGGGCTGCCCATCGAAATCAATGTGGATAACGAGTTGGGGGCCAAGAAGGCACACATGCCGGCGCTCGAGATCCGCCGTGCCTGCCGCAAGTACGCGCAGAAATATGTCGATTTGCAGCGCACCGATTTCAAGCGGCTGGGCGTGCTGGGGCACTGGGAAGATCCGTACCTGACGATGAGCGCCGAGTATCAATCCGTGATTGCGGGCGCGTTCGTGGATTTTCTCGAGAAGGGCTACGTGTACAAAGGCCTCAAGCCGGTGCATTGGTGCATGAAGGATCGCACCGCGCTGGCCGAAGCCGAAGTGGAATACCAGGACGACACCAGCCCATCGATCTGGGTGCGTTTCCGGTTGAAGTCGGACGCGGCGGCGATTGATCCGGCGCTGGCCGGGCGCGCGGTGTACGGGCTGATCTGGACCACCACGCCGTGGACCATGCCGGCCAACGTCGCCATCGCCTTCAATCCGAAATTCGAATACGCGGCGGCGGAAGTGGGCGACGCGGTCTACATAGTAGCCGCGGATCTGTTGAACGTCACAGCCGAGAAATGCGGTTGGACGGAGCCGCGCGTGCTGGCGAAGTTCGTGGGCGCTAAGCTCGACCGCGCCGTGTTCCGCCATCCTTTTTTGGAACGCGATTCGCTCGGTCTGATTGCCGATCATGTCACGCTCGAACAAGGCACCGGCGCAGTTCACACGGCACCCGGGCACGGCCAGGAAGATTACGTGAGCGCGCGGCAGTACGGGTTGGAAGTTTACTGCCCGGTGGATGCGTCGGGACGCTTCTTCCACGCCACTGGCGCGGCCGGCCGCTTGCCGGAGGAACTGATTGGCAAGACAGTGTGGGACGCCAACCCGCTGGTAATCGAAATCCTCAAAGCGCATGGCGCGCTGCTGGCGATGGAGAAGCTGGCACACTCGTATCCACACTGCTGGCGCTGCCACAAGCCGGTGATCTTCCGCGCCACCGAACAGTGGTTCATCGGCATGGAGCGCAACGGATTCCGCGAGGCAGCGCTGGAAGCGGTGAAGCAGACGCGCTGGATTCCGGAATGGGGGCAGGAGCGCATTTCGAACATGATCGCGTCGCGGCCGGATTGGTGCATCTCGCGGCAGAAGGCGTGGGGTGTTCCGATCATCGTGTTTTATTGCGAAGGCTGCCGCGAGCCGCTCGCCGACCGCAAGATTCAGGACGGCATCGTGCAGTTGTTTCGCGAGCACACCGCCGATATCTGGTATGAGCGCACGGCCGCCGAGCTCCTGCCGGCGGGCACCAAATGCGCCAAGTGCGGCGGGACGGAATTCAGCAAAGAGAGCGACGTTCTGGATGTGTGGTTCGATTCCGGATCGAGCCATCTGGCGGTGCTCAACGAGCGCTTCGGCCTGGAATGGCCCGCCGACATGTATATCGAAGGCGGCGACCAATATCGCGGTTGGTTCCAAAGCTCGCTGCTGGTGGGCACCGGGCTGAAGGGCGGCGCGCCGTATCGCGCGTCGGCGTTGAGCGGATGGGTGCTCGATGGCGAAGGACGCGCCATGCACAAATCGCTCGGTAACGCGATCGAACCGGACGAAGTCATCAAGCACCACGGCGCCGAAATCCTGCGGCTGTGGTCGGCGTCGGTCGAATTCAGCCAGGACGTGCGACTATCGGAGACGATTCTCACTCGATTGGTAGATGCGTACCGCAAACTGCGCAACACGTTTCGCTATCTTCTAGGCAACCTGCACGATTTCGATCCACAGAAAGACGCGACGCCGGCGGACCAGTTGCAGGAGATCGATCAATGGATTCTGGTGAAGGCCGCTGACCTGGTGGAGCGCTGCCGCGGATGGTATGAGAGCTACGAGTTTCATCGCGTCTACTCCGCGGTCTACTCTTTCGCGACGGTGGACTTGAGCTCGGTGTATTTCGATGCGCTGAAGGACCGGCTGTACTGTTCGGCGCCCGGATGGCCGGCGCGGCGCAGTGCGCAGACCACGCTCCATCGGCTGATGGACGCGATGGTGCGGTTGCTGGCTCCGATCATGAGCTTCACCACCGAAGAAGTGTGGACGCACATGGGCCGGCCGGCGAGCGTT
>CAZFOP010000045.1:2384-13773 GCA_964520085.1 uncultured Solibacteraceae bacterium
CCGGCTGATGGAAACGCGCGACGATGTGCTGAAGTGTCTGGAGGCGGCGCGCAACGAGAAACGGATCGGCGCGCCCCTCGAGGCGCGCGTAGTGCTTACCGCGAGCGGCGAACAGGCAACGTTGCTGGAGCAACACGCGGCCGATTTGCCGGCGCTGTTCATCGTCTCTCAAGTGGAAGTGAAGCGCGGTGCGGAAGGCGTTTGGGACGTGACCGTGGAACGCGCGGCCGGCGAGAAATGCGAGCGCTGCTGGAAGTACACGACCGACACCGGCGCCGATAGCCGCTATCCGACGGTGTGCGGACGCTGCGCGCAAGCGGTCGACGAGATGCTGCATGCCTGAAGGCCGGCTTAAGGCGTACTGGGCGGCGGCGGCGGTGTTCGCACTCGACCGGCTGACCAAAGTCGTCATCGAGCACCGGGTTGCCGAGAGCGCCGATTACCGCGTGATTCCGGGCTTTTTCGATATCGTGCATTCGGCCAACCGCGGCGTGGCGTTCGGCATCTTCAACGAATCTTCAGTCGAGTGGCGGAGCATGGCGCTGATCCTGGTGTCGGTGGCGGCGGTGATTGTTATCGGCGCTTACCTGTGGCGCGCCCGGCGCATCGACTCGGCGACGCTATGGGGACTGGCGCTGATCCTGGGTGGCGCGGCGGGCAACGCTCTCGATCGCATTCTGTCGGGACGCGTAACCGATTTTCTGGACTTCCATGTCGGCGAATACCATTGGTACACGTTCAACGTGGCGGATTCGGGCGTCGTGATCGGCAGCGCACTGCTGATCTTGGATATGCTTCGGACGAAGCGACAGGCGGCAAATGTATCCTGAATTGTTTCATATCTCGTTTCTGCACACTTACGGCGTGCTGGTGGCGCTCGGATTTCTGACGGGCCTGTGGATGGCTGGACGGCTGGGCACACGCGCCGGGCTGAACACGGAGCAGATCACCAACCTCGGCTTGTACTGCGCGCTGGCGGCGCTGGCCGGGGCGAAGGTCATGATGCTGGTGGTGGATGCGGGCTACTACTGGCGGAATCCGGCCCAGATCTTTTCGCTCGAAACATTGCAGGCCGGCGGCGTTTTTTACGGCGGACTGCTGGGTGCGCTGGCGGTAGCGGCCTGGTACCTGCGTAAGACGGGGCTGCCGGCGCTCGCGGTGGCGGATGCGTTCGCGCCAGGCATCGCGCTGGGCCACGCCATCGGCCGGCTCGGCTGCTTCTCCGCGGGTTGCTGCTGGGGTACGGAGTGCCATATGCCGTGGGCCGTCACCTTCACCAGTCCGGTAGCCTACCGGTTGGTGGGTGTGCCGCTGGGCGTACCGCTGCACCCTACGCAGCTTTACGAGTCGGCGGCCGAGTTCGCCATCTTCGGCATCCTGTATTGGCGCTTCGGCCGGCCGCACGGCCGCGGCGACATCATCAGTCTGTATCTGATGCTCTACTGCGCGGCGCGCTTCGTGGTGGAGTTCTTCCGTTTCCACGAACAGGGCAACCTGTGGGGCACGCCACTCGACGCATCGCAGTGGATTTCGATTCTCCTATTCGCCGCCGGCGCCGCTCACTTCGTGGTGGGGAAGCGATGGGCGAAGCCAGACGGCGCGCGGCGATAGCGGACGAGTTCGCACGATGACACCCGCCAATGAAGGTCTCAGCCCAGCCGACTTAGTGGAAATAGTTGCGGCGGCGCTGCTGCTGCTCGGCGTGCTGATGTGGCACCCTTGGCTGACGCCGCTGGCGCGATGGCTGGATGGCCGCGCCGGTTGGACGATGATTCTCATTGCGGCGCTACCGGTGGCGTTGCGGCTGGCGTTGCTGCCGCATCATCCCGTTCCGGTGCCTGACCTTTACGACGAATTCAGCCACCTGCTGGCGGCGGACACGCTGCGGCATTTCCGGCTGGCCAATCCACCGCACGCGTTGCCGCAGTTCTTCGAAACGTTTTTCGTCTTGCAGCGGCCGACGTATAGCTCGATCTATCCGCCGGGTCAGGCGCTGGTGCTGGCCATCGGATGGACGCTGTTCGGCCATCCCTGGGCCGGCGTTCTGGCGGCCACGGCCGCTTTCTGCGGCCTTTGCTATTGGATGCTGCGCGGCTGGGTGAGCCCGCGCTGGGCGCTCGCCGGGGGGCTGCTGGCGGTGATCGAATTCGGACCGATGAACCAGTGGATGAACGAATACTGGGGTGGGGAAGCGATCGCGGCGGCGGGCTGCCTAGTGTTCGGCGCGCTACCGCGGCTGCGGGCCGCGCCGCGGAGGCGCGATGCCATTCTGCTCGGGCTGGGCATGGCGATGCACCTCATCATGCGGCCGTATGAATCGATCTTCCTGTTTCTAGCCGTGGCACTTTTCTGGGCGCCGTGGCGGCTGGCGGAGCTGAAGGCGGTGGCGAAGTTCGTGCCGCATGTGGCGTTTCCGCTTCTGCTCGCTCTGGCGCTGCTGGCCGTCCAAGACAAGCAAGTCACCGGAAGCTGGACCACCATGCCGGAGGCATTGAGCCAATATCAATACGGGGTGCCCTCCGCGCTGACGTTCCAGTCCAAGGTCACGCCGCATGTGTCGCTGACCGAACAGCAAACGATGGACTATAAGATGCAACGGTCGTTCCTGGGCGAACGCACGGAAACGCTGGGCTCGTACTTGCTGCGCTTGGAATACCGTGTGCGCTATTACCGGTTTTTCTTCCTGGCGCCGCTCTACCTGGCGCTGGGGGCGTTTCTGTTTGCGCTCGTCGAACGCCGCTTCCGGTGGGTATCGCTGACGCTGGTGCTTTTCGCATTGGGAACGAATTTCTTTCCCGCGTTTCAACTGCACTACGTGGCCGCTTGCACCTGCCTGTTCGTGTTGGTTTCCGTGGCCGGCCTGGAGCGCATTGCACGCCGGTGGCCGGAAGCGGCGCGCCTGGTAGCATTGTTGTGCGCGGCGCAGTTCGTCTTCTGGTACGGCCTGCACGCGTTTTTCGACACGGCGGAATGGTCGGCCGCGGTACGCAGTTACGAAACCTGGGATTCGATCAACCATGCCAATCCGGAGCGCCGCATCTTTGTCAACCGCCAGCTAGATCGCGTGCCGGGCAAGCTGCTCGTCTTCGTCCGCTACTCGCCGCACCACATCTTCCAGGACGAGTGGGTGTACAACCGCGCTGCGCTGGACGAAGCGCGCGTCGTTTGGGCGCGCGACTTGGGCGATGCCCAGAACCGGCCGTTGTTGCGCTACTACGCGGACCGAACACCACTGGTATTGGAGCCGGATGTGCAGCCGCCCAGTCTGGCGGCGTATCGGGCGCCGGCGCAGTAGCCGAAAGACAGCATTCCCCATGCTAGCTAAAGCACGCAGGGTCCCAACCGAGTTAGCGAGTGGAGTTAGGGAGCCAAGTTCTCAAAAGACAGGTACCGGAACCTGCCGGGTACTTCCGGAACTGCAATACTAGCAAGCTGCCCGATACTATAAGGTCGGGATGAGCCAAACATCAGCACTGGCAGTGATCGGCATAGTATTGCTAGCGGTCTGCGCAATCATCATGCAGACTGCCCGCGTGATCACCCGCGCCCGGATCCGGCGGCGGCGAATGATGATGCGCGTTTGTTCGGTCGTGACCGGGTCGCCGGACGACCAAGCCTCCAGCTCGCCGCAGGACGACGAGGCACACGCCGGGAGGCGAATTTCAGAAGTGCTTCCGTAGATCCGCGAACCGGTCGACCACCAGCAGCCGGCCATCGGCTTCCGCAATCTCCTGTTTCTCCAGCACCCAGGTGTGCGCGTGAGGGACGAAGACGGCGTGCAAGCCAGCGGCGAGAGCGGGGTTGATATCCGACTTCGGGCTGTTGCCGATCATCCAGGTGCGCGCCAGTTCCATTCCGCGCTCCGCCACCAGGCGGCGGTATGCGTCGCAGTCCTTTTCCTTAACGATGGCGGTGTGTCGAAAATATCGTCCCAGGCCGGAGCGGCCGATCTTCAGCGCCTGCTCGTCGGCATGACCCTTGGTGAATAGCGTCAACTCGTGGCGAGCCGCCAGGTAGGCCAGCGTTTCGGGAACGCCCGGAATGGTTTCCAACGGACAATCGAGGATGCGCTCGGCGAACCCCATTACGGTTTCGAGATCTTCCGGCCGCACGTCGCGCTCCACCAGCCGCTCGTAGGTGTGGCGCAGATTGCGGCCAAAATTGAGCGAGCCATAGCCGTGTATGCGGGCGTTGGCTTCCTCGATCGAGTCGAGCACGGCGCGAACCTCCGGTGGCGCCAGTGTCGAGTGATCCAGGAACTCGACGAACTCGTCGAACGCGCGCTCGAAATAGATGTTGTTCTCCCACAGCGTGTCGTCTGCATCGATGATGAGGAATTGTGGCGTCATTTATCGGATTTGGGTGCCAGGCGGAAAGGGACTTCGAAGACCGCGTCCACATCCACCGGTATACCTTCGCGCTTGGCCGGCTCGAATCGCCATTTGGCCAGGGCCTCGGCGGCGCTGCGGTCGAGACGGCTGTCGATTCCGCGGAGGATTTCGATCGAATCCACCGCGCCATCTTTGCGGATCACCGCGAACAGGCGAACCGTTCCTTCGACGCGGTCGATTATCGTGTCGCGATAGTACTTGGGATCGACCTTGCGCAGCGCCACGGGCGATTGCATATTGGGCGGCGGCGTCCCCGTCAGCGGACGGCGTTCGGCGAACCACACCAGCCAGCTTCCCGAGAAGCTGGTGACGTTCGGCATCTGTATAGAGATGGTGTAGACCGCCCGGCCTTGCAGCCGCGGATCGGGCGCTTTCACGATGCGGCCCGATTGCGCGGCGGCGGGCTGCGTGGCCGTGCGGCCAGCCATCATCTCTGCGACGATTCCTTCCCGCGTCAAAGGCCGCACCGCTGCCATCAGCGCCGGGTCCGATTCGTGCGCGCCGCCATGCGCCATCAGATCCGGTACCACCACGGACGCGCCGTCCGGAGCCGCCGCGCCGCCTTCCAGCTTCCGGCGCGGGCCGGCGGAGAAGCCGGCTTCATGCGCGCCAGGTGGCTTTGGAATCGCCGGAGTGTCGATGGGAGCAAGGCCCACGATGGCCAAAGTGGATTGCGGCGACGATGGCATCGCGACCGGGGCCTCGCCGCTGACCAACACCACCTCGGCGGTGGCATCGGGCTTCGCCTGATTCTCCGGCGGCGCGCTAAATCCGCGCGGAATGCGTGGCATGTTCACAACCGGCGCGGCCATTGCCACCATTGGCGCGGCCGGCAGCGCGCTCGGCGCCGGCTCGGATTTGCGCGGCGCCGGCGGGAGGAACGGCAATGGCTGCGGGCGCGGCGCACCCAGCATGAGGGTGAACTCGCGCGGCGCGGCGGGTTGTCGGATCTGCGGCGCGGCCGGCAGCGGGCGCTCCTCGGCCGGCCGTGCACGCTCTGGCGGCGACGCGAATGGACGAGCCGGCCTGGGCGGCGCGGCCGCCAGCAGGTTGGGCAGCTCGAGAGGCCGAACCAGCCGAATCTCCGGGGCGGGAACGCGGATCAGTTGTGGCGGGCGCGGCAGCTCGATTTGGCCCGCCACAATCTGTTGCCGGAAGATGCGGCGCGCGCGTGGCGGCCGCGCGTCCGCACGCTCGGCCGGCTTGACCTCCGGCAGTTTTGTGCGCAGGTTGTACCAGATGAGATGCTCCGCATAAGGCCGGATTTCGCGGTTGAAGATGGGTCGCGGTTCTTCCGGCGGCGCGAGGATTGGGGCGATCGCCACCGCCAGAATCGCCACCAGGTGCACCACCACCGAAACCGCGAACCCTGGCGTGCGCCCGAAGCGCGCCGCGTCGCGCTCGATCAGCATCCCCACCCTAAAGCTCCCCGCGTCTGTTGCCGGACCCGTTGCCCGCCGTGCCCCCTGCGCGCGATCGATCACTCGCTGAACCCTGCAAATGGAACACGCCGGAGCAGCCGCGCAGGCATGCTACTATTATGGCGTTTCTCGGGTGGAGCATGCTACGGCTTGCCCGGACCAAAACGAGCGGTACGCCCGCCGCATTCACGGCGTGCGCTCCCGCCTACGGCCATGCGGATTGAAGGCAAAGTCGCGCTGATCACCGGAGCTTCGGAAGGCATCGGAGCGGCCTGCGCCGCGGAGTTTGCGCGCGCTGGCGCGAAGCTCTCGCTCTGCGCGCGGTCCGAAGAGGGTTTGCGCCGCGCCGGCGGCGATCCAGCGCTGATCACGGCCGGCGACCTCACCGACGATCGCGTGCGGCAGCGCGTGGTGGAGCGGACCCTCGAGCGCTACGGCGCCATCGACATCCTCATCAACAACGCCGGCGTCGGCTTATACATTCCATCCTGGGAAGCGCCGGAGGCGGAAGTGCGCCGCCTGATGGAGTTGAACTTCTTCGCCCTGCTCGGCATGGTTCGCCTGGTCGCGCCGCACATGCGCGCGCGGCGGAGCGGAACCATCGTCAACGTGGGATCGATCGGCGGTAAGATCGTGCTGCCCTGGTTGACCGTGTACAGCGCATCCAAATACGCCGTCGGCGCGCTCACCGAGGGGTTGCGGATGGAGCTGCGCCGCGACGGCGTACGCACCATGCTGGTGTGTCCCGGCTATGTGCTCACCGAGTTTCAACGCCGCGCCGTGGGCGAGATCCCGCCGCAAATGGTGAAGGACCGCCGTTTCGCCATCACGCCCGGCCAATGCGCCGCCGATATCCGCCGCGGTGTCGAGCGCGATGCGCGCACCGTGATGTCGCCGCGCATGGGCTGGCTGCTGGTGGCATTGGCGCGCTTGCTTCCGCGCGCCATCGAAGCTCGCCTGGCGCGCATGAATGGAACCGCATGAACCAGCGGCTTAAACGAACTCCGGGCATTTATCTGGTGGGTTTCATGGGCAGCGGCAAGTCCACCGTGGGACGCCATCTGGCTCGCCGCCTCGGCTGGAGTTTTTTCGACCTGGACGATGAAATCGAGGCGGCCGAGAAGACCACCATCGCACAGATCTTCGAGACGCGCGGCGAAGCCGAGTTCCGCCGCATCGAGAGCGAGATGTTGTCGCAACATGTGCGCTCCATCGAGCGCGGGCACCCGGCCGTGGTGGCGCTGGGCGGCGGCGCATTCCTCGCCGCACCAAATCGTGAATTGGCGTCCGATCACGGCGTGACCGTCTGGCTGGATTGCGATTTCGATCGCATCGCGCGACGCGTGGCGCAGGCCGATCACCGGCCGTTGGCGCGAAATCCCGCGAAACTGGCCGCGCTGTTCGACGAACGCCGCGATACGTACCGGCTTGCCGACGTCCACATCCCGGTCGAAACGGACGAGCCCGAAGCTGTCGCCGTCGCCATTCTGGCGCACCCATTCTTCCGATGACTCGCCGCACCCTGCGTCGCCAGGCCGCTGCCATCTTTCGCGCCGCGCTGCGGGCGGCCGATCCGCACGATGCGGTCGGGCGCCACCTGGCGCGCCGCGACTATTCCCGCTTCCGCCACGTCTACGTGATCGGCGCGGGTAAGGCCGCCGCTTCCATGGCGCACGCCGCCGAGCGCGCGTTGGGGTCCGTCGTCACCGGCGGTCTGGTCAACGTTAAGGACGGCCACCTCGCCAAACTCCGCCGCGTCGAGTTGAACGAATGCGGCCATCCGGTGCCGGACGCGCGCGGTGTGGCCGGCGCCGAACGCATCGCGGCAATTGCCTCCGCGGCTGGCGAAGGCGACCTGGTGCTTTGCCTCATCTCGGGCGGCGCCTCTGCGCTGCTGCCGCTGCCCGCACCGCCGGTCACCCTGGCCGAGAAGCAGGAGGTGACCTGCCTGCTGCTCGCTTCGGGCGCGGAGATTCGCGAAATCAATGCCCTCAGAAAACACCTTTCTTCCATCAAGGGTGGGCAACTGGCGCGCATGGCTTGGCCGGCGCGTGTGGAATCGCTGCTGGTTTCCGACGTGATCGGCGACTGCGTGGACGTGATTGGCTCCGGCCCGGCCGCGCCGGATCCATCGACCTTCCTGGAAGCTGCCGGCGTCCTCGACCGATACGGCATTCGCAATCGAGTTCCAGCGACGGTCCGTGCGCGCATCGATCGGGGCGTAGCCGGAGCGATTGAGGAAACTCCCAAGCCGGGCGACCGGCTTTTTGCGCGCGTCCGCAACACGGTGGTGAGCGGCAACCGCCTGGCGGTCGATGCCGCGGCGCGCCACGCGCGCGAACTCGGGTTTAACACGCTGGTGCTGTCGAGCTCGATCGCGGGTGAGACGCGGGAGATCGCGCGCATGCACGCAGCCATTGCGCGCGAAATCGCGGAATCCGGCCGGCCGCTGCGTCCGCCCGCCTGCATCGTCACCGGCGGCGAGACCACGGTCACGCTACGCGGCGCGGGCAAGGGCGGGCGCAACCAGGAATTCGCGCTCGCGGCGGCGATCGATATCGCGGGCCTCGACAACGTGGTCGTGTTCAGCGCCGGCACCGATGGCACCGATGGGCCCACCGATGCGGCCGGCGCCATCGCCGACGGAGACACCCTGCGCCGCAAGCCGGACGCCCGCCGCTATCTGGATGCCAACGATTCCTACCATTACTTCGAAACGCTGGGCGACTTAGTCGTTACAGGGCCGACTAATACCAACGTGGCCGATGTCAGAATCCTGCTGATCGGAAGACGGGCATGAGTTTTTGGCGGAAAGACGTAATCGAGTTCGCCCTCAGCCACGAAACCGTCCGCCAGATAGATGGCCTGCGCAGTTGGATCGCGAGCGAGCCCGCCAATCCGCGCCCCTATTATCACCTGGCGCAGTTCTACCGCATGGAAAATCGGACGGACGAAGCGCTGGGCCTGCTGTTAGAAGCCGTTCGCCTCGATGCCGCCTTTGCCGATGCCCACGCCGCGCTCGCTGAAGTCTACGCCGTTCACGCCGAGTACCCAGCCGCCTGGCGGCACGCCCGCATGGCTGAACAAAACGGCAACCCGCGCGGTGTGGAGTTACTCAGGCGTTATGACGTAGCAGAGTGATCCCCCACTCGGGCAGTGGTGAACACGCACCGAAGGACACAGATACGATCTGCTGAAGCGCCATACTGTCCCCTCTACGGGACAAGCAGGAGTAGCTTGAACTGAGTACCTGTACGCAGCGATTCCGGCCGCGCGCTTGCCGATTGTGAAGGCGCCCTACCCCGCCGCCCTCGCTGCAATCACGCGTGGGATGCCGGCCAGGTCCGGCGTGACTTCGATCTCTTGCCAGCCTTCGAGCATCTCGCGCACACCGGTCTCGCAGCCGAATCCCAGTTCCATAACCAGCCAGCCGCCGGGGCGCAGCACGCGGGGCGCGTCCGCCACGATGCGGCCGTAAATCTCCAACCCACTGGGACCGGCGAAGAGCGCGGTGTGCGGCTCAAAATCGCGGACCTCGCGCTGCAAGCCGTCGCGTTGGGCGAGCGGCACGTACGGCGGATTGGAAACGATCAGGCTCACGCTGCCCGCCGCGATGGCTTCGGCCACATCGCCTACCACGATGTGCACGTGCGCGCCCAGAGTCAGCGCATTCCGCGCAGCGACGGAAGCCGCGGCCGCTGAAATCTCCGTCGCCCACGTTTCCGCGCCAGTCTCAAGCGCCAGCGTCACGGCCAAGGCTCCCGAGCCGGTGCCGATGTCGAGAATGTTGACAGACGAAAGCGTCTGTCCCACTTTGGCGTCGAATGGCGTGCAGGCGGGTGGGGCAGGCGCTTTCGCCTGCCAACCCAGATGCTGCAGCGCAACCTCGACCACGTGCTCCGTCTCCGGGCGCGGGATCAGCACGTCGGGGGTCACGCGGAATTCGCGGCCGTAAAACTCCTGGCGTTGCGTGATGTACTGGGTCGGCATGCCCTGCAGGCGCTGGTGCAGATAACGCCCGTAGTGCAGCCACTCCATCTCCGTCAGCTCTTGCTCGCCATGCGCGAACGGATAGCTGCGGTCGCGGCCCAGCGCGAACGCCAACAGTACCTCCGCCGTCAGCCGCGGCACTGCAACGCCATCATCCTCCAGCAGTCGCGTGCCCTGCAGCAGTGCCGTGTGGAGGGTCATCGATCCACGCCGTTTGTGCCCTTCAGTCCGCCGCGGCGCTGCCGCCACCGCCATCGTGGCTCTGGTAATAGGTGGTCAGCGCGTCGAAGATTTCGTCCAGCTTGCCTTCCATCACGAAATTGAGTTGGTGCAACGTCAGGCCGATGCGGTGGTCGCTGATCCGGTTTTGCGGGAAGTTGTACGTGCGAATCTTCTCGCTGCGGTCTCCCGTGCCCACCATGCTGCGCCGCTCCGCGCCCAGTGCCGCCTGCTGTTTCTCTAGCTCCAACTCATACAGCCGCGAGCGCAGCACGCGCTCCGCCTTGGCGCGGTTCTTGATTTGCGACTTTTCGTCCTGGCACGAAACCACCAAGCCCGTGGGCAGGTGCGTGATACGCACCGCCGAGTAAGTGGTATTTACAGACTGGCCGCCCGGGCCGGAGCTGCAGAACGTGTCGATACGAATATCCTTGGGCTCGAGTTTGACTTCGACTTCGTCGGCTTCCGGCAGCACCGCCACCGTGATGGCCGAGGTGTGGACGCGCCCCTGCTGCTCGGTAACCGGAACCCGCTGTACGCGATGTACGCCGC
Organism: uncultured Solibacteraceae bacterium; assembly: GCA_964520085.1. GTDB lineage: Bacteria > Acidobacteriota > Terriglobia > Bryobacterales > Bryobacteraceae > Bog-375. Next base: position 12,958 of record CAZFOP010000045.1, read on the forward strand.
TTTCGTACTTCAGCCGGCTGTAAACCTTGTCGCCGCTCACCAGCGCGATCACTTCCTTCAACCCGCCCACGGCGGATTCGCTGGCGGACGTGACTTCGATCTTCCATCCACGCGTTTCCGCATAGCGCGAATACATGCGAAAAACCTCGGCTGCGAACAGCGTGGCTTCATCGCCGCCAGTGCCGGCGCGGATTTCGAGCACCACGTTCTTGTCGTCGTTCGGGTCCTTGGGCAGCAGCAACACGCGGATCTGTTCTTCCAGGCGCGCCAGCTCGGGTTCCATGCGGGCCGTTTCCTCCTCGGCCATTGCGCGCAACTCCGCGTCGCTGTCCGACAAGATGCCGCGCGCCTGGTTCAGGCTGTCGTCCACCTTCTTCCATTCGCGGAACAAGGCCACCACTTCGGCCATGTCGCTGTGCTCTTTGGCGACTTTGCGGTACTGATCGGAATCGGCGATCACGGCCGGATCGGCCATCTGCGCGGTGAGTTCGTCAAAGCGCTTTTCGAGCTGTTCGAGTTTCGGAGTGAATTGCATGGGACTCGTTCCGTAATAACGATGCCTGCCGCTCCCTGACGGGCGCGGCTCCGATGCGCGCTCAGAAGGGCGACGCTAGGGGGCGGTTGCAGGCGACTGAAATGGATATTTCATGCGAGGCCCTTAGCCGATGATCAACTCACCACCCTGCGCTTTTTCGAGCGCCATGGCGCCCTCGAGCGCGTGGATGGCCACCGCGGCCTGATCGTCGGCGGGCTGCTTGGTCGTGATGCGCTGCAACCACAGGCCCGGCGCCGCCACCACCGCCAGCAGCGAATCGC
>CAZFOP010000046.1:0-13686 GCA_964520085.1 uncultured Solibacteraceae bacterium
CGCCTCCCAGTCCACCGCGCGGTCGCGCGGATTGGTCGGGTTCAGTACCGCTTCCTTGTACGCGTAATCCGGATAACTCACGCGCAACTGCGCGAAATTCTCGGTGGCCGCGAACGCCGGAACGGTTTGTGGCAGGAACGTATCCTGCTGCTGCACCTGGGTCACCAGGAGCGGCTTGATCTGCTTGGAAGTGTAATCGCGCGCCGATTGCATCGCTTCAATCATGAGCCGCGCCTGGCGCAGCACTTCCTCCCGCGCGCCGTTCTGGAGGAACTGGTGGGAGACCACGGCTGCCACGGCCAGCCCCGCGCCCAGCACCAGTCCCACAATCAAGTTGAATTTAGCCAGTAGTCTCATTCGGGTCTCGATTCGAGGTCACGACGGGCCTCACACATATCGTACAGGAAAGGGGCAAGCGGGGCAGGTGTGGGCGGTTATAGGATGCCTGGGTACGAATTTTCGCGCGCTCCAAGCGCCTGCGGACTACTTACTCGTGCTGGCCAGAAGTGTGTCGATGCGCGTGAGGTACTTCTTGGCACGGTCGGATTCGGGCATATCGGGGTTGAGGGCGATGGTTTCCGAAAAGTGTTTGCGGGCTGGTATGAGGGGCTCGATGGTTCCGGAGGCTTGCGCCTTGCCGGTGTATGCGAGAGCAAGGCCGAAGTGCGAGTAAGGATCCGACGGATCGTAAGTGAGGGATTTCTGGCAATAGGCGATGGCGCTGTCGAATTGGTTCAACATGCGCTCGGCGTCGCACAGGCCGAAATAGGCGAGGCTGCGCAGGTCCTGCCACACATCGCGCTGCGCCGCGCGCTTCTTCTTACCGAAGCCGATCAGATAGCCCAGCACGTAATAGTTCATCTTACCGGCAAGGTGACTGTCGAAGTCGCTGAGCTGGAGATACTGCCGATAGGAATCGGTGGCTTCCTGGTACTTGCCGCTGAGGCGCAGGCTTTCCGCCAACCAGAAGTGCGCCTCGGCGTTACTAGGCGTGAGCTGGATAGCGTTGCGCGCGGCCGCGATGGAATCCGGGTACAGTTCCTTCATGCGCAAGGCCTCGGCGAGGAGATACCAGGCGAGCGCATCCTTCGGGTCGCGCTCGACCACGGCATTCAACTGGCGAATGGATTCGTCGAGCGCGCCTTTGTCGAGCAGCATGCCGCCCAGCGTGGCGCGCGCTTCCAGATAATCCGGATCGATTTCGATGGCGCGCCGCAGTGACTTTTCGGCTTCGTCTTCTTGAAAGAGATCGCGGTAGACGCGGCCCAGGTAGAGTGCCGCCTGGCTGTAGTTGGGGTCGGCCGCGAGCGCCGCCTGAAAGCATACGACGGCCTTGCGATAGTTCTCCGGCGTTCCCTTGTTGTATAAGTCCAGGCCCCGATCGAACTGCTCGACGGCGGCGCGCGGACGGCGGCGCGCAATCAGGATCTTGATCGTGACGGTGGATTCCTGACCCGGGTAGACGGTTTCTTCGCGCGGTCCGTCGGGTTCGTAGCCCATGTGCACGCCTTGCACCGTGTGTACGCCGGGCTGAAGTCCGGGCAGGCGCAGCGGCGTACCCTTGTTTACGACGCCGGCTGACTTACCGTCCACGAAGACTTCGACGCCATCCATATTCGTCTCGAAGACGAGCGCGCCGTTCTTGGGCGGCGGAGGCGCACCGGGCGCGGCGCCCGAGGGGAGATAGGCGAGCAGCATATTGGGATCGAAGCTGCCGCGTTCCGAGGTGGGGTTCTGCTGACCTTTGGTGACTTCGCGGACGTTACGGCGGACATACTCAGCGAGTTCGTCGGCGGTTACGATGCCGTCGTGCGACTCGTCGGCCGCGCCCTCCAGACCTTTGACGACGTAGTAAGTGAAGATACCATGGCCGCCGCCCCAATCGGCGCTCTCGAAGGAACGCTCGCGGTCGCGGCTGGCGGTGAGCGAGAAGACCGAAGCGCTGAGGTCGAGCAGGCCACGGCTAACCGCGGCGCGGTCGGCTTCCGGCGTGATGGCGCCGCTGTGGCAGGCATCGGTGAGGAGCACCTTCCACTTCGCCTTGATGCGCGAGCCGATGACCGAACCAAGCGTCTCCATGGGATAACCGGTTGCGGCGATGTTACCGGGCTCCAGATCGTATGGCGCGAGATAGCCGCGGCCGCCGAAGACGAAACCGTGGCCGGCGAAGTAAATCAACACGCGATCGTCGTCGCGCGCGGTGGCCGGAAGCCATTCCTCCAGCTCGTGGCGCATGTTGGCCAGGGTGGCGCGCGAGCCAGTCAGCTTATGCACGTTCTCGGCGTGGAAGTTACCGCCCTCCGGGCTGATGAGAATGGAGTAAATCGCCTCCGCATCGCGCTCGGAGAATTGTAACTGGTCCTTGGCGGCCAGGTTCTTGTAATTCGCGATACCGACCACTAATGCGTAGGAGCGTGGGATGGCAACGGTGGCTGGAGCCGGAGTGGCGGGCGGAGCGCCACTCTCGTATTTCAAGTCGCGCTGTTGCTTGTCCGGAGGCGGCGTCTGCGCGGCCAGCGCCGCTGCCACAGCGGCGAACATGGCGAAGGTGCGGGCGAGCTTCATAACGTCACTGATGCGCCAGCCGAAACTCGTAGATCACCGGCGCGGTGAGCGGCTCGGGCGACGCAACCACGGAAACATCCTTGTCGCGAACGAACATAAGCTGGCTCGAACTGGCCGCGGGCACACCGCTCAAGTTATCCGGCAGCTTCTCCGCCGGACTTACGCCCTTGGCTCCGGCCGAGCCGTCGACGCATTCGCCGCGCGCCCTGAAAATGGTGTCGTCGCATCGCGGCACCAGGTTCGACGGCACGGCGCCCGGCTTGGGTGGCGGAGGCAGAGGCTGATATTTCGCTTGCGCGCCGAGCGCGAGCGGCGTCACCATCCAGTAAAGTATGTCCTGGCCCGGCGGCCCACTTACCCGGAACGAGCCGGAGACGGCGGGCACCACGTATTCCTTGGCAGCCTCGATGCGGTTCTGCTTGCCCGTGTCCTCGCGAGGGAAGAGTATCTCATAACTGCCCGAAGTGCCCCGATTCATGACATAGAGATAGCCGTCGAAGTTGGTGTGGAAGCGGAAACGGACGCTATCGCCATGTGCAAATACCAGGCCGGGGTCCACCGCTCTCCAGGCGCCGGCGTCCTGGCGCTCCAAGGTAAGTTCCATGCGGCGCGGCCCCTGCTCCAGCGTCTTCGTCTGGCCATCCGCGGAGCCGGTTACGGCGCAAATCGCCGCCAGCACCGGCAACAGTGAGGTCCTTACATTCATGACATCCTCCGCTTCGCTCGACGCTTGGCTACTGATGCTTTAATACAAAATCCGCCACCAGGCGCGAATCCGGGCTGCCTGTGCGATTAAGCACATACACGGCATTCTCTTTCTTGTCTCCCGGCGTCGAGTCGTCCACCTTCTCAAAAACCAGGTCGCGTGCAAAGACTTCGCCACGCAGACGATCGACAAGGGGATCGCCGAAGCTGGCGTCAGCCGTGAGAACCTTGGGCTGTGCACTGGGAGTTGTTGGCGTGCTGGCCGGGGAAACGGATTCGCTGCCGAGCGAGTAAATCAACTGCTCCAGGCTGGGTTCGGGCTGCCGCGAGAGCACGATAAAGAGACGCTCCTCGCCGGGTTGCTGATCGAATGCGAACCGGTCGGGCGCGGATGGAATGGTGTAGCGCTGGCCGCTATCGACCCGATTGCTGCCGCCGGCGATATCCGCGGTCGGGAAGAGACATCCCCAGGTGCCGCTGGCGCCCTTCATGGCAATATACAGGTAACCCGGATCGTTCACCTCGACGGCGACGCGAATCCGATCGCCGGAGTGGAAGATGGTATCCGGCGCAACCTCGCGGTAATCGCCGTCGCCGCTGTTGCGCAAGATGCTGTAGCGCAGCCCAAGAGGTTTCGCCGAGTACGCGGCGCGGATGACCTGCGCGCCGCCGGAAGAGACCGGCGAGGAAACGGCAAGGTCCGAAGGCGGAGCAACGGTAAGTGGCTCGGCTGGCGCGGCGTTCGGTGCCGGGGTGGCTGGCACAGCCTTCTTCGGCGCAGCTTGCTTGGCCACCGGGGCGGAGGCTTTCCGTGGCGCGGGTGCCGCCGGGGCGTAAAACAAATCGCGGGCGGATAATTGCCTGGCGGGTTCCGGGGAAGTGGCTTGGGCGAACAAAGCAGTTACTCCCAGAAAGGAATACAGCAGCGTCTTCCCAACCGGCATATAACACCTCCGCGGCATCCGCCGATATTATGCTTCCAATTCTGCCACAAATCCACTATCATTTCGAGGATGAGGTCACAAGTGCGAATCGGAGTGGTGGCGCGCGCTTTGTGCGTGCTACTCGCGGAGGTTGTGCTGTTTCACACATGGCCTGCCCCAGTGAGGGCGCAAGACCAGGAACCAACGAAACTGAATATTTCGATTCTCGAGGGAGAAGGATCGATCAATAACATCCGCCAGCGCGTGACCCGAGAGGCAATGGTCCAGGTGGACGACGAGAACCACAAGCCGGTGGCCGGAGCGGCGGTTACGTTCTTCCTGCCGGAGCACGGCGCCAGCGGCGTGTTTTCGAATGGCAGCCGCAGCCTTACGGTGATGACCGACAACACCGGGCGCGCGGTAGCGCAAGGGATCGTACCCAACAAGGTGGCCGGCGACATGCAAATCCGCGTGGTAGCCAGATTCAAGAGTTTGGACGCCAATAGCATCATTCATCAGCAGAATGCGGCGGGTGCCGCGGCGGCCGGCGGCGCGATCTCCGGAAAGGTGCTGGCCATCATCCTGATCGCGGCGGCGGGCGTGGCGGGCGGCGTAGTGGCCGCCACGCGGGGCAGTGGATCGCCAGCGTCTACGGTGACCATCACAGCGGGGCCGCCCACTGTGGGCGCACCACACTAACTGGAAAGGATGACGAACATGACATCAGTCTCGTTAGTGCGGACATGGACGGCCGTTCTTTCGGCCAGCCTGGCGTTTGCCGGGAGTAACATCGGGCCGTCACTGAGCGGCCCACGCTTGGGCCTGGTCTTCGATCGTGCTGCTGAGAACTTACGCCCGATCACCGGCATCCCCGGTGCTGCGATGACCGGCGCGCCGCTGCCGCTGGGCTTCCCGATCTCAAGTGCGGAGATCTCACCGGCGCAGGACGCGGCGCTGGTCGTTAAGGCGAGGGGTTCCTCGGTGGCGCTGGTGCGCGCGAGTGGCGGCGATTGGGTGGTGACGGCGGTGGAAGGAGTTCAGCCCGCGCCGGCCAGCATGGCTTTTAGTCCGGGCGGAAGCGCGGCGGCGCTATATTATTCGGCGGGCCATGTGCAGATTCTCACTGGCCTGCCTGCCGCTCCGGGCACGCCGGTCGAAATCGACTTGTCCACTCTGCCGGGTCCGGTTACGGCTCTGGCGGTGGATGATGCCGGCAGCTTTCTGCTGGTGGCCGCGGGGCCGGCGGAATCGGTGTCGCTGTATCGAGTCCGGGCGAGTGCGCCGCCGATTCTGGTGGGTTCGTTCCGCAGCGTTTCTTCCGTACGGCTTTTCAACGGAGGCCAGCAAGCGCTGGTAACCGACACGCTCGCCGGGACTGTGTACCGGATTACCGATCCGGCCGGCGCGGTGGCAGTGCAAGCGGTTGCCGGGGAGGCCGATGGAATCCAGGGGCTGGTTGCGGCGGAGACCGATGCGGCCGGCCAGCGCGTATTTGTGGTTGACGGCACCGGGACGGTGTTCCTTTTCGATCTGACTGGCGGCCCTGTGACCACACTCGGTTGCGCCTGCGCGCCTACCGGGTTGTTCCGGCTCTCGGGCGCGGCGACATTCCGGCTGACGGAGCTTGGCGGCGATCCGCTCCAAGTACTCGACGCGAACAATGCGGTGCGCATGGTGGCTGTGCCGCCGCCGCAGGAGACTGCGCGTCCGGGGGTGCGGCGATGAGACGTCTCTTTCTTATTGCTCTCTGCCTGTTGTTATCTGGGCTCGCGCTATGGGGGCAGAACCCGGTAATCGCGCCTACCAGTCTTCCTAACGGCATTGTCGGCACTGCGTACTCGCAGACGCTGACGGCCACCAGCGGATATGGTGCGGGCACTTACGCATTTGCGCTTCTCTCAGGGACACTGCCGCCCGGTGTTACGGTGTCCGCCAGCGGAGCTGTATCGGGCACGCCAACGGCGGCGGGGACGTTCACCTTCACGGTGCAGGTCACCAGCGAGGTGGTCAATAGCTCGTTCTACGTCCCGCCACTGATCGGGACCCAGTCGTTCACCGTCGTGATCTACCCGGCGCTCGTCATCACCACAGGGGCCGCGAGCGCGGGAACCGTGGGTGTTCGTTACTCCCAAACGTACGCGGCCAGCGGAGGCGCGGGAGCTTCCACTTACTCTTGGTCTGTGGTGGCAGGCACCACGCCTCTGGGGCTTTCATTTTCTGCCGCGGGTGTGCTCAGCGGAACGCCGACCAGCGCGGGCACATTCCCGCTCACGATCCAGGTCTCGAGCCAGATCCTAGGTTTGGGCCTGGTGACGGCGAGCCAGGAGTTCAGTGTTGTGATCGCTCCGGCTGCACTCGCCATTACAGGAACCTTAGGTGCCGGAACGGTGGGCTTATCCTATTCGGCGACACTCGGCGCCACGGGCGGATATGGAGCGGGCACTTATACATTCGCGCTGGCCTCCGGATCTCTGCCGCCGGGCATCAAGTTATCTGCCGGCGGAATTCTCTCTGGCACGCCAACCGCAACGGGGACATCCAGCTTCACGGTGCAGGTCACCAGCACCAATGCCAACGGCGGGACACTCACTGCGACCCAGCTTTTCACGTTGGTCATCTATCCCGTTCTCGCATTCACTCCACAGACGTTGAATCCGGGAATGGTGGGAGCGTCCTATTCAGTAGGGTTCCAACCCACTGGCGGCTATGGATCCGGCAGCTACTCGTACTCGGTGACCACTGGGACTTTACCACCCGGCATCACGCTGACGAACGGAATTCTGTCGGGCACGCCAACGGCAGTGGGGACATTTACATTCACGGTAAAGCTCACCGACACCCCGGTCGCCGGCGCCACCGGTCTCCCGCCACTGAACGCGACACAATCCTTCACGATGATAGTTTATCCGGCGCTCGGATTAACGCCGCAAACCTTGAGTCCGGCGACGGTGGGTGTGTACTATGCCGTGGGGTTCGAGCCCACAGGCGGCTATGGAGAGGGCACTTACTCATACTCGCTGACCACTGGGACTTTGCCGTCCGGCATTACGTTCGTCAACGGAATCCTGTCGGGCACGCCAACGGCGGCGGGGACGTTCCCATTCACGTTGCAGGTCGCCAATGGCCCGACCGCGAGTGGCACTGGCCTGCCGACATTCACAGCGACGCAGTCGTACACGCTCGTGGTGAAAATTCCGCCGGCGCCGCCGGTGACAATTTCAGGGCTGCCGGCCTCGCCCGCGCCGGCCACGCAGCCGGTGCTCGGCCTGACCGTTGGCAGTCCGTATCCGTTAGCCATTCAGGGTACGATTACGCTGACGTTCGCGCCCGGCAACGGTCCGGACGACCCCAACGTGCAGTTCACCACCGGCGGGCGCACCGTCACGTTCCAGATTCCGGCAGGTTCCACGCAGGCGCAATTCGCCGGGAACACTCCCGGCGTGCAGACCGGTACGGTTGCCGGCACGATTACGCTGACATTGGATCTGACTGCGGCGGGCACCGACATCACGCCCACCCCCGCGCCGACTCAAGTAATGGTGGTGCCTCCGAGCGCGCCCGTGATCACGAGCGCAACCGTCACACCGACCAGTGGAGGCTTCAACCTGGTGGTAGTGGGTTACGCCACCACGCGCGACATGACGTCGGCGGCAATCGCGTTTACGCCGGCTGCCGGAGTCACGCTGACCAATAACAGCACAACCGTGCAGCTGAGCCCGGTCTTTACCGCGTGGTATCAGAATTCCGCGTCGGTGCAGTGGGGCAGCCAGTTTTCGCTCGAAATCCCGTTCACGGCTCAGAGCGCCACGGCTCCGATTACGTCGTTGTCGATCACGCTGACCAACTCGCAGGGCAGTTCGGCGGCTGCCACGGCTGCGTATTAAGCGCCTGCGACGCAGTGTGCGGTTCAGTTGCAGTGCTCGCCGGAATAGCGGCGAAAAGGCCGGGACGCTTTCGTGGCGAAGGCTATCCAGCCTGCTAAGCCGTCCCGGCTCTGCTTGCCGGCTATTCTCGATTCACGTGAAGTTCTTCCATTCTTGATTCCCCCTCCGTGCAGAGAAGCCAGGTGGCGATGAGAATGCCCGTCTAAAGTCAATACTATTCACTTAATCGCGTGGCGCAGGCAGTCCTGCCTGCTGAGTCGAGAGTCGTCTCGACTCTTCTTTGCCGGTTCGCTATTCTCGACACTCCCTAAGTGAACCGTATTCCCGTCTAAAGTGGAACGCCCAAGGCGCCGATCATTCACTCATCGTAGAGGACGTGCGCGTTCGGGAAGCGGAGTTCGCCAGCCATAGGCTTGCGGCTCTCCCATCGCCGCGCTGGAGGAACTCTTGTCGACGCATTGCAAACGGCGCCACAGAACGAGAGGCCGGAATAGGAGGCACGATGCGGGCGGGAATACTCTAACAGCCATCGATGACGCCCGGTGGCATGACGAAGCCGGACGCGCCGGTGAGGCTGAGCAGTTTTTCCAGATGGCGCCGCCGGCCGGGTCTCGGAATGCCGGCGACCTCTATTCTCGCGGGTTCATCGGTTATCAGGATAGCTGCTACGACCTGGCCGGCGAGCCGGGCGGTCAGGCGATCCTGATCGACAGGGCCAACCCGTCCTACCGCCCGGCGTTGGGTAACGCCCTCAGGGTGCAAGGCGGGATCGCCGGCGCCGTCGCTCAATACCAGCGTGCCATTGTCCTCAGGCCGGATCATCCCGCCGCTGACAACAACCTCGGCGCCGTTCTCAACCCCCGAGGAAAGCGCGACGATGCGGTCGCGCGCTACATGCGCTCGCTCGAACTGAGCCGCAGTTACGCCGATCTCTATAACAATCGCGGCGTCGCGCTCATGATGCAAGGCCAGTTCGTGGATGCGCTCGCACAATTCAATCGAGCCCTTGAAGTGAATCCGGACCATGCCGACGCCCACTGTAATCTGGGTACCGCGCTGGCAACTCAAGGCAGATCCGTTGAGGCGGCGACCCACCTGGCACGCGCCCTCGAACTGAATCCCCGCCATGCCGACGCCCACAACAGCCTGGGCAACATCTGCAAGGACGATGCCCGGTTCGACGATGCCATGGCGCACTATGGGCGGGCCATCGCGATCCGGCCGGACCACGGAGAGGCGCACTTCAATCGTTCGGAGATCAAGTTCTTCCATCGTGACGATGCCGAATTGGCGGCTCTGGAGGCGCTGGCCCGAAGGGACGACTTGCCGGTGCGCACGGCGATCCATGTCCACTTTGCCCTGGCGAAGGCGCTGGAAGATGCGGGAGATTACGACCGATCCTTCGAACACCTGCGCGTGGGCAATACGCTGAAACGCGGGCAAGTCGGTTATGACGAAATCCGGGGCATCGGTCTTTTACGCCGAATTGCCGCCGTTTTCGATTGTGCCCTCTTGGATCGCTTCCAGGGAGAGGGCGACCCCTCGACGGTACCGGTTTTCGTCCTCGGCATGCCGCGTTCCGGCAGCACCCTGATCGAACAGATACTCGCCGGCCATCCGCGGATTCACTGCGCGGGGGAACTGCCGGATTTTGAGGCCGCGGCCAGCAGTGTGTTGAGAGGCAGCGACCTGTATCCGGAGTGTGTTCCCGCTCTGGACGGCGCTACGCTGAGGCGGATTGGCAAGTCCTATCTTGACCGCCTGCCGGCGCTGGTGGATGGTAAGATCCGGATCGTCGACAAGTTGCCAGGCAACTTCCTCAACATCGGGCTGATACGGCTGTTCCTGCCCAATGCCAGGATCATCCATACGATGCGCCGGCCCATTGACACCTGTGTGTCCTGCTACTCGAAGCTATTCACATCCGGTCATCACTATACCTATGATCTCGGTGAGTTGGGCCGCTTCTACCGCGGCTACAGCGAGCTGATGGATCACTGGCGGTCGGTGCTTCCGCCAGGCGCAATGCTCGACGTTTCCTACGAGGATGTGGTCGACGACCTGGAAGGTCAGGCCCGCCGGTTTATCGATTATTGCGGCCTGCCATGGGACGACCGCTGCCTCAGCTTCTATAATAACTGTCGGCCCGTCCGGACCGCCAGTGCCATTCAGGTCCGCCAGCCGCTTTTCCGCAGTTCGCTCGAACGTTGGCGCAAATACGAACGAGGAATAGGCCCGCTGCTGGAAGAGTTGGAGAAGCTTGTGCCAGGATGATCCGGCGAGACTCAGGCCGCCGCGCCTTTCCCCGCAACCACGGCTACAGCAGATCCCAGGCGTAGGCTGAGAACTGACGGATGGTGCGGAAGCCGACGCGCTCGTAAAGGGACACCGCGCCTTGGTTGGAAGCGGTAACGGTGAGACCGGCGGAGCCGCACTCCATTTGACGCAGGGCCAACAGCGATTGGCGCAGCAGGGCATGTCCGATGCCGGTTCCCCGCACGCTGGGCGAGACGCAGATTTGGGTGATGTGGCCGGATTCGGGCGAGACCAGGCTGGCCAGTGAGAGTCCACACAGCGCGCCGCGGGCGTCGAAAGCGAGGTAAGAAGCCGTCTGCGCGAACGTGCCGCAGCCGGGATAGGCCACGATATTGTGCAGGAAACGGTGCGCGCCGGCGGGGCTGCGATACTGGTCGTTGATCCAGCCATCCACGTGTCCGTCGTAGGCCTCGGCAATCAGGGCGGCCGCGGAGTCGATATAGCGGTCCGACCAGGTTGCCAGCTTGAAGGGCTGGCGCGGGTTGCCCTCCCCGAGGTCCGCCGCGTCGAGATCGGCCCGCATGAAATTGCGGCAGTATTGGTGGGTCTCGGCGGCGCGCGGCAAGACGCGATCGGGAGCGTACTGGAGCATCAACAGTTGCGCTTCGATGCGGTTGACGTTGGGAGTCGCGAAGATCTCATCGAGAGCCGATCGGAGCAGGAGATCCTCGCGCTCCTGGGTCCGCAAGGCGCGCAGGATGTAGAGATCGCCGAGGAGGGCCTTGCTTTCCTCGAAGACAAAATACAGGTAGCCGGCGATCCGCCCATCGACGACCAACACGCGCCCGCTCAAGGCGTGTACGGCGATGAAGCGGCGGGCCAGTTGGGCCGATTTGGCGAAGTCCCACTCGAATTCCTCGCGCCAGGCGGCCACCTCTTCATCCAGGAGTGGGTCCAGATCCGCGGCGGCAACGAGCCGTAGATCGACGATCTCATCCGGTGTTGCCGGGTTCAGGCGGGCTGCCATGAGGGGACGTCTGCTATTGTACTCCGTACAGAGCGGCGTAGCTGAGTTGCAGCTTCACGTAATCGCGCGGGTACGATATCGCCACGCCATCCAGTTTGCCCGCGGCATCGAAGCTCGGCGTCAGCAGGGAATTGATGCCGCACCAGTAACGCGGCAGATCCAGTTTCTCGTAGCGCTCGACCACCTGGTCGCGCAACTTCGGATCGAAGTGCACGGCGTAGCGGTCCACCAGCTCCTTGATGGCGGCGTAGTCGCCTTCGGCCTTGATGCGCATCAGCTCGGCTTCGAGCATGCCGACGCCGCGGTGCATCTCTTCGAAATCCTTCAGCACGAGATAAATCTTTCCGCCGCGTTCCACCTTTTCGATGGCGCCGGTCTTATCCATGATGTAGTTCACGATGAGCTGGCGGTTTCGCTGGTGGTCTTCCTCGATGGTGTCGCCCGCCGGAATGCGGTTGAGCTGCGTCAAGGCTACGCGGACGGCGTTGTAGTACATAGCCTTGCCGACGTCGGGACTGGAGACCAGGTGCAGTTCCTGGAGCTTGGGATCGAAGATATTCCACAGCGCCATCAAATCCGCGCGGGCCTCTTCGAGAGTCGAGTAATACTCCTTGAGGTAGGCTTCGCTGCCGCCGCTGAGGCGCGGGTTGAGCTTGCCGGAGCCGTGGCCGATGACTTCGTGCAGGCCGGTCATCAAGTCGCCGGCTTCCTCCCCATACTTCTTGCAAACGGCAATCTCCTCGGACGACGCCGCGAACTCTTCGAGCGCGCCCCAGCCGGCGGCGCGCGTCAGGGTACGCGAACTGCCAGTGAACAGGAAACTCTTGGTGCCGTACTTTTCGCGAATCTCGTTTTCGTTGGGCAGGTTGTCGCCGATGATGCCGACCGCGAAATCGCCCGTTTCGACCACCGTCTCGACCGCCTTCGCCAGCGGCGGTTTGACGCCCTGCTTCTTATACTGCGCGAGCCACGGTGCGCGGTCTTCAAAATACTGCGCGTTGGCGGCGACCGCGGTCATCAGGCCGTTCAGCTTGGCATCGGTAATGCTGACGAAGGCCTGCGAAGTACCCTTGGCCGCGCGCGCGTCGCGGTATACCTCGATGAAGCCGTTGATGAAGTCCACCGGCCGGTCGTTGCCCACCCAGGAGATGCCGAATTTGATCCAGTCCGCGGGATCGCCGGTCTGGTAGTAACGAATGAGAGCGGCGATCACGGCATCCTGTCCGGGTTCGGCGTAGGCGCGAGCGTTTTCGAGATACCGGTTGGCCCGTTTAAGGAATGGCTCGTAGCGGCCGGGCGGGATTTTTCCGTCGGGAGTTCCGGCGCGATAGACCTCTTCCACCAGTTTGCCCGCATCGGTCTTGACGAGGCGGGAATTCAGTGGATGGGCATCGTGAAAGTTCGGCAAGTCGGCCATGCTGACGTGGTAGTAGAAATTATTGGCGCTGGCCTGCAACATGTCCTGGGCGCCGCGCGGGCTCTTGGCGGTGATGGTGGGCTCGAAGTTGGGATCGAAGAGAGACGCGCGCAGTGCGGCGAGTTCGCGATCGAGATCGGCCTGGTTGCCGAGCGCCGGGTAAAAGGACTCGATGCCTTTGAGATCTTCGGGGTGACGGGGGGCTGGGCCATCTGCTAACTGCTTCCAGAGAAATTGATTGTGGAGCGCGACGCTGGCCGCCGCCTGCAACTCTGCGAAAGTGAACTCCGGCAGAAACTTCTGCGCCGTCATGTCGTTGTGATTGCCGCGATTGGCCCAGAAGAGTTTGGTGAACTCGGCGATCCTGGCGAGCGCTGGCGGGTTGACGCCATTCGGAAAGCGCAGAATCATTTCCAGCAGCCGCTTCTGCCGCAGGCCGTCGATCGAGTTCTGATCGTAGACGATGGGATCGATGGCAATGGCCGCCTGGCTCAGCCAATACGTGAGCGCCTGCTGGCGCGCGCTGAGCGAGCGAAAGCTCTCCGCTTCGAGTTGGATAAAGCCGGTGGAACCGACGCGGTCCACCAGGGCGCTATCGGCCGCAACCGCGGTTGCCGCCAGGGCCGGAATCAGCCACAAACGCTTGCTCATGATTACTCCAGTGTAGGCCCGATGTTCAAATTGTGGCGCAGGCCTCCAGGCCTGCTGAGCCGAGAGTCGTGTCGGTGAGTTCCATGAGCCGTCGCGTCTGCTCTCAGCTGAGGCTGGAATAGCGGTTTCGAAACTCCTGCTTATGTTCCGCCGCGTAGAGAAACAGCAGCATCTCAATGTTCTCGCCGTTAGGGAAAACCGAGGACGAGAAGCCGTGAAACAATCGATTCTTGATCGCGCGCCTCGGGGCGTTTCATC
>CAZFOP010000047.1:0-13635 GCA_964520085.1 uncultured Solibacteraceae bacterium
CACGCTGGTGGGGCACAGCTACGAGGTGATCGAAGCGCGCACGGGCGAAGACGCGCTGGAAATGTTCGCGCGCGAAGCGCCCAGCCTGGTGCTGCTCGATATGAACATGCCGGGCATGGGCGGCCTGGAAACCTGCCGCGCGCTGCGCGCCGCTTCCGACGTGCCGGTGATCGTGCTGACGGTGCGCAACTCGGAGAAGGACAAAGTGGCCGCGCTCGATGCCGGCGCCGACGATTATGTCACCAAGCCATTCGGCATCGAAGAAGTACTGGCGCGCATTCGCGCCGCATTGCGCCGATCGCCCAGCGGGCCGGAAGGCGGTCCGCGCACTTTCGAAACCGCGGGTCTCGAGGTCGATTTCGAAACCCGCCGCGTTCGCGCGCAAGGGCGCGATGTGCGCCTGACACCGAAGGAATTCGAATTGCTCCGCTGCCTGGTGGCGCACGCCGGCCGCCCGGTTACGCACCGCGAACTATTGCAGGCCGTCTGGGGCCCCGATTACGGCGACGAGCCCGAATACCTCCGCGTCTTCATCAACCAATTGCGCAAGAAGATCGAAGTTAATCCGGCGAAGCCGACGATCATCTTGACCGAGCCGTGGGTAGGATATAGGTTGGCGGCGGAGTAGAAAACGCCAGCGTGGCGCATTCTGGACAGCCCGCGCCGCGGTGCGCTTCAGGCCGGCCGCGTTGCTTGCGGCGGTTCGAAGTGCAGTTCCAGCGCTTCCTTCAGATTGGCGAGAGCCTCCGCTTCGCTCTCGCCTTGGCTGGCGACGTCGAATTCCAGACACTGGGAGACGTACCACTTTCCCTCCCGCCAAACGGTCGTGGCGGATGGTCGATTCATAGCCTCATTGTTTCACAGGCAAGGGCGCTTCGCACGGCTACCAGGGCCGTTCCTGGATGTTGAACAGGGTTCTTCCCTCGTCCGCTTCGCGGTCCTCTTGCGTGCAGCGGGGCCAGGGCTTGTCGCTGATGTCCAACATCGTGAAGTGATACGGAGGACGCCAGCGGACGAGGAAATAGGCATTGGGTTGCGGTGCGATAGGGCTCGCGGCGTCGGAGAGATCGACGCCGACTTGCCAGAGATCGGGCGTCACGCAGTGCATCGTGGGGTAGCCGAAGATTCCTGCGATAAAGCCGGCGTGAAGCCGTTTGTGCCATTGTCGCAGGGTCGGCGATGCGGACCAATTGGTGCTCTCACTCCAATCGCGCGTCAGCCATTCGTCCACGAAATAGCGCGGCTTGAGCGCAACCGGATCTACGCGCCGAACCTTATCTCCGTCGATTAAAAGGTGCTGGATGGTGTCGCGGACGACAGCCGTGGCGTCGATGCTCCGTTTCGCGCATTGAATCAACACGTCTATGTGCCCGTCGCCTCCCGCCTCTTCGCCAGAGATACTACCTACTGAATAGGTCGCCGGCATGTAAGCTATCTCCGACCCGTCAATCAGGAGCTTAGAACCGCCCGAGGGCTCGACCCGCCAGACCCGATAGTAGACCGGATGCCAAGCCGATGAGCACCACTGCTCATATCCGAGGGTCATCACGAACGCGGGGCCGCCCAGAAACGACCGCGCGACCTGCACAGCGATAATGTGCTGGGGGGTGTACTTATTCGGAGAGTAGTCGTTTTGCTCGGATTCCCACACCCGCTGCCAGCGGTCATTGACGGATCTGTATCCGTAGGCCGATTCGTCGTCGCTGCAATTGGGAATGCCTACTGCAGTCGTGACAATCAACAGCTCTTCCCGCCTGCCGATGCGGACTTCGCCGAGCGAACCCAGCATGTTCTGGCTTTCCGGCTTGTCGCGCACGCTTACGGCCTTCAGTGATTGGTTGATTCGAACAGCGAAGGCCTTCTCGTCTCCGTCTTCCTTCAGCGAGGCGAGCTGCGACTCGATCCAATCCCGGAGTTGATGCTTGGCGACGGTAAGCTCCGGCCTGGCGCCAAGGTCAACCGCAGATGCCTCTTTAGCGTGCGAGCGCAGGGTTACCAGGGTCGCATGCAAAGCATTCAACCGCGCGTCCTGCGCGGAAGCGGCAGCCGCCATCCAGAGGGCTGCCGCCAGGGAAATGACCCGCATGTGGCAGATTATAGCGGCGAAACATGGGACGCGATACACCGAACAGAAGTTCGCATCCCCTACCGCACCTCGACTGTGTACTCCACCTTCACGCTTTCCTTGGCGGGCACCTGAATCCGGAACTCCATCATGCGATCGCCCAGCTTGTGTTGCGGGTGCGAGCTCTCGATGACCGTCCATTCGCCGTAGCCCCAATTCTCCACGCCCTCGCGCACAAAGGCGGTGGCCGCGTCCTTGCCCCGGTTGGAGATCACGACCTCCACCTTCGTGACCAGCTTCATGTGATTACGCGCCATCGCATCCGGCACCTCACGCCGGTCGATCACGCGCCGCGTCCCCTGCAGCACGTTGGAACGGCCCTGCGTCACGCTGAAGTCGGATCCCACGGGCGTAATCGGAATCCGGTCCTGTCCCACGACTTGCGCGAGCCCGCTGTCCTGGGAATAGATGGTAACCGTCCCGTTCGGTAGTAATGCAGCCGAATCGTTGCGGCTCACCAGGCGAACCTCCAGACCGCGCGGCTGCAGCATGAAGCCACCCCGGCCTAGGGTCTGCGTCTGCGCGTCGTTTTCGAAGATGTCGCGCTGCTCCACGGCCAGCTTCAGCTTCTGGAAGAGCGGGAACCGCGCGATCGGCGTGTTCGCCGCGATCGCGATGTTGCGGCCCAGTCCGAACCGGGTGAACACGCTCAGCCCTGCGACCTGCGGTTCCGCCGCGCTATCGACCTCGGATTCGAGCACGGCCGGCGCGGGGGCCATCTGCGCATTGGCGGCGTAGCCCCTCGTCTGGCCGCCGTCGGCGAGCAGTTCCACGTCGCCCGCAACCAGGTCCACCGCGTCCGCGCACACGTCCATGCCGGTTTCGTTCCGCACCGACACCCAGCCGTCCAGCAGCATCCCGGCAGGCGTGACGGCAGGCCGCGGCGCGTCCAGCACCAGCGAGTACTCGCCCGTCCAACTCATCTTCGGAGCCAGATAATCCACCTGCACTTTCCGCGGTCCGGCGGCGCCCGGATTCCGCAGCAGCAGGTGCAGCACGGGCGATTTCACGTTGCCCACGTCCGCGCCGTCGAAGGTAACGTCCTGGCGCAATACCACCAACTGTTCGCCAGTCACGCGCACGGTGCCGATGGCCGCCTGCGGCATCAGGCTGCGCCACTCCACAGCGTTCTCGCCCGCCTGCAACTCCAGCGTGCGCTCCTCCAGGACCTCCGCCACGTTCGCGCCGAAGATCGACAGATGCCGCACCGGGCACGTCGCTTGTCCATAGGCAAGGAACGGAACGATCAGTAACAAACCACGCCATCTCTGCACAAGGCCTCCTCAGTCCGCACTTCACTGCCCTCCACGGGCGAAAGTGAAATCCGGACACCATGGATTTACTTCTTACGGACAGTAGCACAAATCGGATGGGAGAATCCGAATCGCGGCGGGGCGGCCTGCAACGGGGTGTTGGACCGTGAATCGCCTCGGAAGAGTGCGAATGAGTGGAGGACCGGCGCCCTACGTCACCGGCGGCAGCGGCACGCGCAGTTGCCCGGCGAAGACATCGGCGAAGGCTTCCAGGACCTCGGCGTGCAGCGCGCCGTTATCGGCTAACACGTCGTCGGATTGGGTCACGCTGTGCGGGGCGCCGTGCATGTCGGAGACGCGGCCGCCGGCTTCGGTCACCAGCAGCGTGCCGGCGGCCACGTCCCACGGCTTGAGTCCGAATTCCCAGAACAGGTCCAGCCGGCCGCACGCCACGAAGGCCAGATCGAGCGCGGCCGAACCGGTGCGGCGCACGCCGTGCGAAGCCATCGCCATCTGGTAAAAGAAATGGATGTTCACGTTGTGATGACGCTTGCGTGCGGGGAATCCGCTGGAGCCCAGGCAGTCGGCCATCCGCTTGGTTTGCGAAACGTGAATACGCCGGTTGTTGAAGTACGCACCCGCACCACGTTCGGCGGTGAACATCTCCTGGTGGATGGGATCGAACACCACGCCGGCCACCATCTGGCCCGCGCGCGCCAGTCCCATCGAAACACAGAACGCCGGAAAACCGTGCGCGAAGTTGGTTGTCCCGTCGAGCGGGTCCACGTACCAGCAGTATTCGGCGTTGGGGTCGTGGCCGCCGCCCTCTTCGGCGACGACACCGTGCGATGGGAAGTGCGACCGCAGCCGCTCCACCACCAGCTTTTCGCTGGCGCGATCGGCTTCCGTTACCAGATCGAACTCGCCCTTGAGTTCAAACGGCACTCGGCGCTCGCAGTAATGGGCCAGCAAAGCGCCGGCTTCGCGAGCGATATCCACGGCTGTTTCAAGATAGGGCATGGGCGGCAGGATGGCGTCGAAGGCTAACCCAACTCCACCACATAGTTGATGTCGTGTTTGAAGATGAAGAGGTTCGGCTCGCCTTTGCGAGTAATGCGGATGAAGGAGTGATCGTAGTATTCGATCACGCCGGTCACTTCCTCGCCGCCGGCCAGCTTGACGCGCACGGGCGTCGCCTTCTCGATCAACTGCTTGAGGTATTTGACCTCTTCCAGTGTGTGCTCCGGGGCGCGCGCGGACGCGGACTTTGGCTGTTGTATCGTAAGCTTCTCCTAACGCTTCCTCCGGCTATCGGGCTTCAGCGTAATCTGCTCCGCTGGCGTTCCCGAGTTGGCCTCCGCTTCCCCATAATAGCCGTTGCGCGCCGAAGCCCGCAATTCGGGAGACTTCAACCGCAACTCCAGCTTGTGAAAACGCTCCTTGGTGAGCGGCACGTCATGCGGGTAGTAGCCCAGCAGGTACTCGGTGCGCAGCTCGGTGATGATGGAACTGAAGGCGCGATCGAGTTGCGCTCCTTCGGAGAGCAGAAAGGTGCGTCCACCGGTGCCTTCCGCCATGAATTGCAGGGCGTGCTCGCCACCGATGTTGCGGCCCGCGTCGTTGGTGATTGGCATCACGATCACGCCGTAAATCACCGCGTCGGCCAGTTGCGCCGCTTCGAGCGCGCGGTGGCTGTCGATCTTGCTGGTGGTTTCACCACCATCGCTGACCAGCACCAGCGCCTTGCGGCCCTCGCGCAACTCCAGGTCGCGCGAAGCCAGCCAGATGGCGTCATAGAGAGAAGTGCCGGCCGAGCCGTGCATTCCGCGCAGCATGGCTTCGAGCGACACAATGTTGCGCGTGTAATTGTGCACCTGCGTCACCGCGTCGTCGAAGGTGTAGAGCGCCACCTGGTCCTGCGAGTTGCGGGAAGAAATCAGCGAGCGAATAAAGCGCACGGCGGAATCGGTTTCGAACTTCAGGTCCTGGTTGGTGCTCCCGCTGACATCCACCAGCAGCGCGACCGAAAGCGGCTGATTGGTCTGGCGCTCGAAAATCGCGACTTCCTGCGGCACGCCGTTGTCGTAAATGTCGAAGTCTTCCTGGCGCAGCGATCCCACCAACTGGCCGGCGCGATTCTTCACCGTAGCCACAATGTGTACCAGGTTGACCTTGACCGGAATCACCAGGTCCTGCGCGGCTAGCGATGCGCAGCAGATCAGCACGGCAGTAAGGTAGGTCACGCGCTTCCGTCCGCCAACCACTGCGGTGGCGCACGCCCTCTTGCGTGCCGCGCCGGCATTGGTGCCGGCGCGCGAGCACCCGGGAACGAAGAAAGGTCGAGATGACTCTCGACCCCGCACGCAGGTCTGCGTGCCCAACGCGCTACCGCGCCAGAGGGACATTAGGGCCCCACGCTCCTTCCACCCATGCCTCGCCATCGGCGAAATGCTCTTTCTTCCAGATCGGCACGCGTTGCTTGAGGCGGTCGATGCCGGCAAGCGCCGCCTCGAACGCGGGCCGGCGGTGGGCAGCCGTCGCCAACACAGCCACACTGGTTTCGCCCACCAGCAGACGCCCCAGGCGGTGCGCCATGGCGATGCGTTCGACCGCGAAAGCGCGAACGAGTTCGCGGCCGATTTCCGCCATGGTGCGCAGCGCCATCGGTTCATAACCTTCGTAATCGAGATACAGCGTGCGCCGGCCGCCGGTGTTGTTGCGGACGGTGCCTTCGAAAGTCACCACCGCGCCTTCCCCACCCCGCAACAGCCGCATCAGAATTCGTCGCGTATCGATCGGCTGGCGCGTGATGGCGAAATAGTTGCCGGCTTCTTCGATTTCGATGCCATCCACGCCGTCTTCCGAGCCGCCGCTCACCGGCGGCAGCAGCGCGATTTCGTCGCCCTCGGCGATCTTCGTGGCCGGCTCGGCGAACGCGCGGTTGCGGGCCACCACGATGCTCCCTGCCATCTTCCCGACCGCCGGCGAGAGCGCCGCGTAATGATCCAACACGGCGCGCAGATCGGCGCCTGCGGCGAACTCGGCATCCTCCGAGCCACGGCCGGCCAGTTCCTTCAAAACGCCGAAAAACAACACACGAACGCGCATCGGTAGCGATTGAAATTCTCAGTCTATCAGACGGTTCGAATCGAATCTCCGTTTCGCCTGGCTGCTATCAAACCTGCATTTCGGAGTTTGCATTTCGGAGCATGCGGTCTTGAAGGTTCGTGGTATGCTATGCCCTAAATCCAGGAGCCAAAATAGAAATCCTGGTTTACATTCTACAGACGGGTATCCATATCTAGGATGCCTCCAGAGGCGGGGACGTTTGATGCGAGTCTACAGACTATTGAAAGCTACTTTGCCGATTGCAGCATTCGTTTGTGCTTGCACAACCAGCTTACGTGCGAGCATTTTGGCCACTGCCACTTACACGTCCACGCCCGCGGGCGCCAACGGATACCTGTACGACTTAACGCTTACGAACACGGGGACCACGACGATCGGGACGTTCTGGTTCGGCTGGATTCCAGGAGCTGGCTTCCTATCGTCAGCGCCAACGAACATAATCAACCCGGCAGGATGGAACGACGTTCTGACCAACGCTAACCAGGCTATCCAGTGGACAACCTTGACCCTGCTGAATCCGGGGCAGGCTCTCTCCGGGTTCGAATTCGACTCTCAGGAGACGCCAACTCAACTCCTCGGAACCGTTCCGTCCGGGACGGGAGCCGGCGATCCCATCACGACCAGCTTCGTCTACATTGCCGCCCCACTCGCGGACCCGGGTTACCAATTGGTTGCCACGCCAGCAGCGACATCGTCGGCACCGGAGCCGGCGACATTCGGCCTAATCGGAGTGTCGATTGGGCTATGCATGCTCGGCCGCCGGCTCGCCCGGGGACGATCTGCGCCGGCGAAAGATTATCGGGAATCTGGCCAACACTGAGGAGCGCCGCAGGAAGACACCCATTAAAGCCAGCCGCGCCCCCTTTGCATTCGTCACGCCCAGCGGGTTCTTCGGATCCCAGCCTCCGCCCGCCGCTTGATGGCGCGCCCGGGAAGATGGCCGGTGTTTTCGCGAGCGAGCGATTGAAGCCGGGGCTCGGAAAATATAGGCGAGGTGTGACGTTGCCGTGGTATAATTCGTCGAGATTCACCGCTGCTTAAAAGGAAGAAGAGAGGCGAAAAGGAATGTTCAGTAGATTGGCGGGCGCTGCTATCCTGTTCACTGCGAGTATTGCGTTACACGCTGCGAACATCATCAATACGACCGGATCCAATTCGTTTGGATTTACTGGCCAACTAGCCTTCGTCACAGCCTGGGACCAGACGGTACCCTACTCGGGTGTCTCCATTACCATGCCGCTCGAAGACAATAGCACAAGCGGACCCATTGGGGGCGTGGAAGGCACCGTCTACCTGATGAATCAAATCGGGCCGGGCACCACCGCCGCCAACCAGGTAGTGGCACCCGTAAATGTCTCGGGGTTGACCGCTGCGTTCACCAACGTTACCCTGTTCTCCGGGCTCACGCTGTTTCCCGGCCACTATTACGTTGTGCTGGTCCCGACCAATGCGAGTCCGATGTCCATGTCTCCCGAGGGAACGAATGTCGGCGTTGTCGTGACGACGGGAACTTCCGTGACCACCCTGGGCGTGGGCGTTCCCGTGACGCTCGCCGGGTATCCTCCGGCGTCAACCGTTACTTTGAACCCGCCGGGAAACCTGGACCTCAACGTCACGGGCACTCAGGCGCCTTTGGCGACACCTGTGCCCTCGTCGTTGCTCCTGACGGTGGCCGGGCTGGTGGCCGTCGGATTGTGGTTCGCCAAGCGGAAGTTCGCGGCCGCTTAATGGCGCCCGCGAGGGGCTGCCACCCGCGTCCCGCCAATCGGCCGGCAGCTTACGAAATACTCAATCTATCGGACGGTTCGAAGCGGTCGTCCGTTTAGCTTGGTCGTGCCTAGACACCGGGAATGCTGGTATCCGTTGCCTCCTCCGCCCGCCGCTGGATGGCGCGCAACCATTCGTACCGGATCAATGAGCTGCCGGGGTAGATCATGCGCCAATACCCGGCGAATCCGTGCAGGACGTGAAACCCGGTCACGTAGACGCGGGTTTCCGTGGTCAGCGTGCAGTGCGCGGCGTCGACCTCCTCGATGCGGAAGTTCATCGCGATCGCCGGCCTCGGGTGCGGGGGCCGATCCTTAACGACACCAGTGCCAACCACGATTTCGCGGCCTGGCTCGTCGGCCAGCACGTGAAACCACCCCGAGGCGAAGGTGTCGAGGATCGGGCGGCGCCCCGGAGCATTGAGAATGCCCGAGGCGGGTCTACCGAATCGGCGGATCCAGGTGAGGGTCTGGAAGAAGCGGATTTCGTCCGGAGTCACTGTCCGGATTGCAGCGTCGACCCGGTCTTTGGGTGCGTTGATCTGGATGCTGTGGAACTCGCCGAACTGGAACACTGGCACGAACTCGTCCAGGCGCGTGCGGGCGGTTGTCACCCGCGTCTCGCTGACGGGCAGATAGGTGCCCGCCAGGAAGGTCAGCAAGCCGAGGCCCACCACAAGCAGACCACTCTTCCGGGTACGAATTCCGAGGAGCCGTAGTGGTTTCAGAACTGAAACAACGCCGGCCAGTGCGCCGATCAAGCCCAGGTATTCGAGTATCCCGCCGAAAATAGTCATGAGTCGCCTCGCGTGGATGGGTCGCGCCGGCGGCGAAGCCGCCGCGGGGCCGACGTCGAGGCTCTGTCGCACTCAGAATCGGCTTGACGCCAACTATATAATAGGCGATATATATATTAGCATGTCAAGAGACCCGCAGGACTTCCTTCCGCTGCACAATAACTGGTTCCACATTCTGCTGTCGCTGGTCGGGGCCGATCAGCACGGCTACGGCATCATGCAGGAGGTCCTGGAGCGGACCAACGGTACTGTCCGCCTGTGGCCCGCCACTCTTTATGGCTCGCTGAAACGGCTGATCGCCGACGGGCTGATCGAGGAATCCGATGAGCGGCCGGTGGCGGAACTGGATGACGCGCGCCGCCGTTACTACCGGTTGACGCGGCTCGGCCGAACCGTGCTCGACCTGGAATGCGAACGGCTGCAAGCGATGGTCCGCATGATGCAAAGGAAACGCAAGCAGGAGGCCTACTGATGAACCCCCGGCTGAGCATCTGCCTGTCCCTCTATCGGCGCCTTGCCAGCGCATATCCGCACGAGTTTCGCATGCTGTACGGAGAGGATCTCGACCGATTGGGGGAAGACGCCATCCCGGAAGTGTGGCGGCGGTACGGTCTGCCCGGGCTGCTCCGGCTGCTCGCCGATATCGCCATCCAGTTACCCGCCACCTATCTCACCGAAATCCGGCAGGACATTGTCTACGCCCTGCGGACGCTGGCCAAGTCGCCTGGGTTTACCGCCGTGGCCGTGCTATCGCTCGCCATCGGCATTGGCATGTGCAGCGTGGTCCTCAGCGAATGCCAATCGATTGAAGGGCCGCCTCCCGGCGTGCGCGATCCCGCGAAGCTGGCGACCTTCGTTTGGAGCCAGGTTTCCTACCCGTATTTCGAGCACTATCGCGAGCAACACCAGGTGTTGGCCTCTGCCACAGCGTTTCTGGGATTAGTCCCGTTCGCCGTGGCGTTCACCTGGGACAAGCGGGCCCACGCGGAACGGTTCTACGGACACTTGGTTTCTCCCGAGTACTTCACAACTCTCGGCGTGACGCCGGCCGCCGGGCGGTTTTTCGCGCTGGAAACGGAGAGGCCCGGCATGGCTCCCGTGGTGGTGATCAGCGATCGCTTCTGGCGCAAGCACCTGGGCGCGGACCCGCTGGCGGTGGGACGCGCGCTGCGGCTGAATGGTTCGATGGCAACCATCGTCGGCATCGGTCCGAAGGACTTTTTGGGTGCTTGGCCGGGTAATCCCGCGGACCTGTTCGTGCCGGTGACATGCGCCGGTTCCCTGGCTCCAGAGCTCAGCGGCGATCCGCTCCACGCCCCCGACCGCGAGATCTTTCGCATCGTGTTCCGGCTTGCCGCTAGCGTAAAGATGCGCACGGCGGAAGCCGCCCTCGACGCGGTCACCCGCAATCTCGACAGAGAGAACGGAATCCAACACGATCGCGACCGCAAGGGCCGCGTGGTGCGGCTGATGCCGGCCGGCACCGTCATGTATATCACGCCCGAGCAGAGCGCGTTGGTCGACACTTTCGATGTCGTCCTGTGGGCATTGGTGCTCGCGCTGGTCTGCGCGAATCTGGCCAGCCTGCTGCTGGCTCGCAGCAGCCGAAGAAGAGGGGAAATCGCCATCCGCCTTTCGGTGGGCGCCAGCCGGCCGCGCCTGGTCCGGCAGTTGCTGACCGAAAGCGTGATGTTGTCGCTCGCCGGCGGTCTGGCTGGCATCGTGCTGGCGTACGGGATGGGGCGCGCGATCTCGTCCATGCCGGTGCCTTCCGAGATCCCGTTTGAATACTATTTCGGACCCGACCTCCGCGTGCTCGCGATCACGCTGGCGATTGCGCTCGCCGCTGGCATAGGCTTCGGCCTGACGCCGGCGCTATCTTCGGTGCACACCGAGATTGGCCTCATCTTGAAAGAGGGCGCCCAAACGCCGCTGCGCGGCTACCGCCGATTCGGTTTACGCAATCTCTTTGTGGTGGGCCAGATGGCGGCATCGCTGATGCTTCTACTGGTCACCTGGTATGTCGTCGCGGGCTTCCTGCACACGTCCCGCCTCGACCCTGGCTTCGAGACCGCCCATCTCAACCTCATTTCGTTGGACCCGGTGCGTGACGGCTATTCCGCCGAGGCCACGGCGGCGCTGCTTACCGGGCTGTCGGACGAGTTGTCGCGCGTCAACGGAGTCCGCGCTGTGTCTCTGACGGACACCGTCCCGTTTGCCAGCATGGCCGCCGGCCGGGCCAACACCCGCATGTCGGCTCCTTCGGGGGATGGGAAGAGCGGCCAGGTGTTGCACTCCGCCTTCCGCGAGCGCATTGGGGCTGGTTACTTCGCCGCGTTGGGCGTGCCTCTCTTGGCCGGCCGCGAGTTCGGCCGGCGGGACCAGCAATCGGACGAGCCACCAGGGACGAAAGGCGCTTCGGCGATTCCGGCCGTCCTCAATCAGACCGCCGCGCGGGAGCTGTTCGGTGGCGAGGATCCGATCGGCCGTTCGATTCGCGAGGGCGAACTGAACTACACGGTGGTCGGTCTGACGCGCGACGTGCCGCCCGGCTTTCTGTCGGCCAAGACCGTGGCGACAATGTTCATACCGCTTACAACGCCGGCGTTTAGCGAGAATCCGGCGCAGCGCGCCACCATCCTGGTGCGCGGCACGCCGGGCCGGGATACGCTGGCAGCCGTGCGGCGGCAAGTGGCGTCGCTCCACCCCGACCTCACGGTTTTCAACGTCCACACCTTGCGGGAGGACATCGATCGGATGAATGCGTTTGTCGAGTGGGATTCCGCGATCTACATAATCCTCGGCCTTTTCGCCTTGCTGCTCGCCTCGATCGGCTTGGGAGGAGTGACAGCTTACGCGGTGGTCCGCCGGCGCAAGGAGATCGGCATTCGCATGGCGCTCGGCGCTAGCAGCCGCCAGGTGCAGGGGTTGGTCATGAGAGAAGGCACGGCGCTGGTGCTGGTGGGTTCGGTCCTTGGGCTTGGCGGCGGACTTGTTCTTTGGCGCTCCCTCTCCGCTTTCAGCGATGTGTTGGCGCGGAGCTTCTCGACGAGCGCCAGCGATTCACTTTTCCTTTTTGGCGCGCCGCTCGTTCTGGCCGGTCTGGCGATGCTGGCCTGCTACCTGCCAGCGCGTCGCGCCACCGAGATAGACCCCGTAACCGCGCTGCGCGAAGAGTGAAGCGAGAGGTGGGGCAGGCGCTTCCGCCTGCCAACCGATTCTTCCGCAACGCCGCTCGACGGGTTACAATCGCAGTTTCTCCATGACGCCTTCTTCCGAGACCCGCCTGCGCGTGCGCTATGCCGAAACCGACAAGATGGGCGTGGTTTACTACGCCAATTACTTCGTTTGGATGGAAGTGGGCCGCGTCGAGTTATGCAAGGCATGCGGCTTCAGTTACCGCGACATGGAGCTCGACGATGGCGTGCTGATGGCGGTGGCCGAGGCGCAATGCCGCTACCGCGCTCCGGCGCGCTTCGACGACGAGGTGATCGTCAAGACCTGGGTCGCCGAGGCCAACAAGCGCGTGGTCACTTTCGGTTACGAAATGCGGCTGGCCGAAACGGACGCCGTGCTCGCCACCGGCTCGACGAAGCACGTGTTCGTCAACCGCAAAATGGAACGCGTGCGCATGCCGGATCGGTACCGCCCGCTGTTCGGGCTGGAGTCCGCACGCGCCGAATAAGCGCCGGCCGCCTGTGTTCCCGAGAATCCGTCAGCATGTCTGGGTGACCGGGGACACAAGACAGGATTATCATGTCTGCATACCCGAAGCCAGCGGCCGAAGGCCGGCGGGCGAGAATCGTTTGTCAAAATGAGGCTGCCGCTGGCCCGTCGCACGGCCAGGCGGGAAGGAGACACATGAAGATTGTGAAGTGTTTGACGATGCTGGCGGTCGCGCTATCGCTCGCGGTGGCGCCGGCCCAACAGGCTACCACTGCGAAGAAGGTGACCACGGCAACCACAGCCACCGCCGCGAAAGCCACCACGGCGACCAAGGCAAAAGCGGCGGACCTGGTGGATATCAACTCGGCCACCGCAGCACAACTGAAGGCGTTGCCGGGGATCGGCGATGCCTATTCGGCGAAGATCATCGCCGGCCGGCCGTATCGCGGAAAGAACGAACTCGTCGACAAGAAGATCGTCCCGCAGGCCACCTACGCCAAGATCAAGGACCTGATCATCGCGAAGCAGAAGTAAGCAGCGACAGCGGATGGTGCGTGGCAGAGCAGCGTTCCCTCTGGTTGCGACGCGGACTGCGAAACAGAGGCGCGACCAGAGGGAGCGGTGCAACGATCAAACGGCATCTCGCGATCAGCCACCCGTCCACAGTCAGCCGGCGCGGATCGGCTCCGCTTGCCGTGGCGTAGATGCCGCGGATTTCCCCGGCTGAACATTGACGTGCGTGGGCGCGCCTGCTTAACTGGGAACATCTCTTATGGCAGGCGTCGAACAATCGCGGTCGCTCGCCGACGTGCATTCCAGCGTCGATATCTCCCAGGTCTCGTTTTGGCGCCGCATGTTCGCCTTCGCCGGACCAGCTTACCTGGTCAGCGTCGGTTACA
>CAZFOP010000048.1:0-13495 GCA_964520085.1 uncultured Solibacteraceae bacterium
TCAGGTTGATCAGAACCTGTATGCCCTTGACGATGATGTCGTGCGATTTCTGGCCCTTGATATTGGCTACGAAGCCGATACCGCAGGAGTCGCGTTCTTGGGCTGGGTCATAAAGACCCTGAGGTTGGGGTAGGCCGCGAGGCGTCACGGTTTCATTCATAGTTGTCCCGATTCTCATCCACGACTCCTGGAGGGTAGTCCGTGTCGCGGCTGGGTGGAGTCTCGGCGGTTGCCTTAGTTGACCAGTTTACCAGCACCGCTACTATTAGGCAATAGAAAATTGATTCCTTGACATAATTAGTACAGGTTATGATATGCTGGACCGGTGAGCTTCTGGGAGCTTCGGCTTTTCAAAGAGATAGCTGTAACGGGCAGCATGAGCAAGGGAGCCAAGCTTTGCGGTGTAACCCAATCTGCGGCGAGCCAACACGTGCAGGAGGTGGAACGGCGCCTGGGCGCGCCCCTGCTGGACCGCTCCAAGCGGCCGCTCGAACTGACGCCCGCCGGCAAGCTGTACGCCGACTTCTGCCGCGATGTGATGCGGCAGGAAGACGAGTTTCAACTCGCCCTGGAGCGGCTTAAGCAGGAAGTGGAAGGCACCGTGCGCGTGGCGTCGATCTATTCGGTTGGACTTTCCGAGATGAGCCGCCTGAGCGAAGAGTTTTCCTCGAGCCATCCGACAGCACGCTTGGAAGTGGAATACATGCGGCCGGACAAAGTGTATGCCGCGGTCAGCGGCGGCCAGGCCGACCTGGGCCTGGTGAGCTATCCGGAATCGAGCCGTGAGATCGCCGCGATTCACTGGCGCGACGAGGAGATGCGGCTTGCCATGCCAACGGTGCACCCGCTGGCGTCGCGACAGCTCGTCTTGGCGGCCGATCTGGAGGGCATCGATTTCATCGGCTTCGATGAAGACCTCTCCATCCGCCGCGAGATCGATCGCTTCCTGCGCGCGCGCGGAGTTGCGGTGCATATGGTCATGCACTTCGACAACATTCAGATGATTAAGGAAGCCGTGGCCTTGGGATCGGGCGTTAGCATTCTGCCCGCCCGCAGCATGCAGGCCGAAATCGAGCGAGGCCGCTTGGTCGCTGCGAGCCTGGAAGCGCCCGGCCTGGTGCGCCCGATCGGAGTGGTGCATCGGCGCCGCAAAAAATTCAACCGCGCTGCGCAAGCATTCCTCGACCTGCTGCTGCCCGGCGGCGCCGAGCACGCACCACTCACCGGCTAAAGGTGAGGCAGGCTTAAACCTGCCGGCCAAGGTGGGGCAGGTTTCAACCTGCCAATGCCCGGTTGCGGGCGCGGTTGTCTTCACTCAACCCCACCGCGCACTCTGCGAAAATACGAGCAGCCATGCCCAATCGCCCGCGCCCCCGATTTCGCATCAGCCGCACCATCGCCCTTGGTGTGTTCCTGCTGGTCTTCCTGCTGTCGCTCTTGGTGTCGCTCCGCGCCGCCCCGCCGTCCGCTGCCTCTTTCCGCTTCGCCATTCTGGGCGACCGCACCGGCGACGCCCAGCCGGGCGTCTACGAGCAGGTGTGGAAGGAAGTCGCAGCGGAGAATCCCGCGTTCGTCGTCAGCATCGGCGACACCATTCAAGGCTTGAACGACCAAACCGCCGAAGCCGAGTGGCGTGCGATGGGCCGTATCTGGCAACCGTTCCAGCGCTTCCCTCTGTACCTGGTGCCGGGCAATCACGACATCTGGTCGGCGGAATCGGAGCGGCTGTTCCGTCAGTATGCGGGCCATCCGGCGCACTATGGTTTCGATTACGGCCAAACGCATTTCACGGTGCTGGACAATAGCCGGTCCGACGATTTGCCCGCGGAGGAACTGGCTTTTCTGGAGACGGACTTGAAGGCCCATGCCGCCCAGCCGCTGAAGATCGTGTTTTCGCACCGTCCGAGTTGGCTATTCGATGTGGCGCTCAAGAATCCGCAGTTCGCGTTGCACCAGCTTGCCCGGCGGTATGGAGTGCAGTATGTGATCGCCGGACACGTTCACCAGATGTTGCACTTCGAACTCGAAGGCGTGACGTACGTTTCGATGGCGAGCTCGGGTGGGCACCTGCGCTTGTCCAGAGCCTACGACGACGGCTGGTTCTTCGGATACGCGTTGGTCGAAGTGCATGGCGGCAGCATGGACTTCGCAATTCGCGAACTTGATCCGCCGTACGGCAAGGGGCGGATCACGAAACTGACGGACTGGGGCATGACCGGCGCGGTCAAGCGAGATTCACGAGAACCCGCGATGGCGCGGTAGCCCCGAACACACTAGTCACTAGTAGCGAACGGCGGTGCGGGTTCGATTGGTGTCGATGGCTTTCTTGCCGGTCATGCGTTCCAGGCCAGAGAGAAACGCGGCGTACTCGCTCTTGTTCAGCTTGAAGAGGACTTCCACCTTGGGCGGGTGGGAGCCAATGTCGTTCGTCCACGCGACTCCAATGTAGTGGTTTTCGCTTTCACCGAGGTGCATGTAAGGCAGTGCGCCGAGCACCGCCGCGCCGAACCGGCGATGCGCATCGGTGGCGCAGGCTATCTCCGTGATGCTGCTGGCGGGGACGGCGATGCGATGGCCATGCTGGACCAGAATCACTTGATCGGCGCCAAGCGTGGCTTTCACCTTGCTGTGATCGAACGGCAGCGTGCCGCCCTCATAGCTGGCAGGATAAGCGGCGGCTGCGGCATTTTTCGATTCGCGGGCCAAGCCGGTGACCGGCGACACGATAATCAGGACGCATCCGAGGACAGCGGGGAGTTTCTTAAATAGCATTTTTAACTCTTTATTATAGACGTGGATTGCACGGCCTCGGTTACGTACCGGGAGACTGGGGCACAATGACTCGTTATGTTCCATACGTGCGCGGAACGAAATCGGCGCCGGTACCTCCATCTCTGCACAGTTCTGGCTCTATGGTCCTTCGGAAGACGGATAGATGTTGACGGCTGAAGGGTTAGCCGTAGCAGTTTAGTGTATACTTACCGGACGTAGGAGTCCGATCTGGCCCGGCTATTGGAAGTGAGACACGCGGAGCCCTCCGGATAGACTCGCCTGCCACGTTGAGGACCATGGACTCACAGAAACTGATCGCCCGCTTTCTCCCCTCTCTCACGGACTTCTCGTTTCTCGCTCCTATGGTGCTCTTGTTCACGCTGATGGATGGCGCCCGGGCTCTGCTGTCCGACGGCGATCCGGGCTGGCACATCCGCACAGGCGACTGGATTCTCTCGAACGGCCGGGTCCCGACCACGGACTTATTCTCATTTACCATGCCCGGAAAGCCCTGGTTCGCCTGGGAGTGGCTCTGGGACGGTTTCGTCGCCTGGCTCCATCAGCACGGCGGCATGGCGGCGGTTCTCGTGTTCAGCGTCTTCGTGATCTCGTTGACATTTGCTGTGCTTTTTCGCGTAGTCAGGCGGCAGGCCGGGAACGATTTCGTAGCGTTCGGCGTCACTCTGCTGGCCGTTGCTGGCGCTTCGCTGCACTTCTTGGCACGGCCGCACGTGGTCACGCTGCTTTTCGTCGTGATTCTGTACTGGATTCTGGACCGGGCGCGGACCGCCGGTCCGCGACTCCTGCTCGCCGGGACCGCTTTGGTGGCGTTGTGGGCCAATCTACATGCGGGTTTCGTCGCTGGGATCATGATCGCCGGAGCATATGCCTGCGGTGAGTTCATGGCGTTTGTGGTGGCGCCGCCGGGGGAGGAGGCAAGAGTCTCCCTCGGAAACTTCGGCCGGTACTCTCTGGCCACTGCGGCATGCCTGTTGGCGGCGCTGGTGAATCCTTACGGCTATCATCTGTTTGAGCACATCTATACATTCCTGGCGAGTCCATTTAATCTCCAGCACGTCGCCGAGTTTCATGTCGTCGATTTCCGGACGCCGCCGGGTAGGGCTTTCGAGATTATGCTGATCCTGGGCGCTATCGCCTCATTTGTGCGCTTGCGCCGCAGGGAGTTCACCGACCCAATCCTATTTGTTCTCTGGGCGCACCTGGCGTTGACGGCGCAGCGCAACGTGCCCATCTTCATGATCGTCGTGGCGCCTTCGGTCGGCTTCGCGTTGCACGAGGTGGTTAGTGCGCTCAAGAACGCCCAGGTGGCTGGTTGGATCCGCCGCGCGGCGGCGAGCTTCGATCGCAGCGCCGCGGAATTCGCCGAGACCGATCGAATCGAGCGGTTCCACCTCATCAGCGTGGCTGCCCTGGTTCTGCTGTTCTTGCTGATGCGCGCGCCGGGCGCGCCGGCGAAGCTCCGCGCCGAATACAGCAAACAATCGTACCCTGACGCAGCACTCGCCGCATTTACTCAATTGGGCCCATCCGCCCGAGTATTCACTAATGAGATCTGGGGTGGCTACCTGATTTACCGGCTCTATCCGTCCGTGCGGGTCTTTGTGGATGGGCGCATTGATTTCTACGGCACCGATCACGCCCAAAAGGTTATGGACGCCCTGGCCGGTAAGGACACCTGGCAACCGTTCTTCCAGCGCTATGGCGTAAACGCGGCGTTGATTCCCGCCGACGGTCCTCTGGCGGCCATTTTAAGGCAGTCCCAGCGTTGGGAGCCGGTGTATAGCGACGGTACCGTGGCTGTTTTCCGCCTCAGAACCGGGAACTGAATTCTATACATTGGTCCTGCCCGGCTACGCGATTACTCGAGCCTGCATGGCGGATTCTCTTGCATGCCTAACTCCGCATCCGCAGCAGCAGGTATAGACCGGCGAGGCCGAAGATGACGTCGGGGGACCAGGCGGCCATAGCAGCCGGCAGAAGACTGACGTCGCCGATCTTCTCGAACAGAATGCCCAGGCCCTTGTACGTAACGCCGATGGCGAGGCTAACGCCGATGCCGGCCATTGCGCCGCGATTGCCCACCAGGAAGCCGTACGGCACGGCGATCATCGCCATGATGAGTGCGAACAGCGGCAGCGCAAACTTCATATAGAACTGCACCTGGAGCTTGCCGGCGGGGAAGCCGCGCTCCTGCAGGTCGTGTATGTAGCGGTCCAGGCGGAGAAAGTTCATCTGCTTCTCCTGCACCGCGGCGGTGACGAAGTAATCGGGCGGTTCGGTCAGGTCGGAATGCCAGCGAGTCTCCAGGCCGCCCGGATCGCTCGAAAACGACTGGTAGGCGGTGCACGAGTCGCTGGCAAATCGGCAGCTCCAGCCATTCTCGAAAACCCATGTCTTCAGCGTGGGGCTCCACTGCGCGCGCTCGGCCACGGTCTCGCGCTTCAGGCGGAACGTGTTGGGGTCCATATCGAACACGTCGACTCCGTGCATAACGCCCGCCGCATGGTCGAAGAACTCGTAGTAATACACGCGCGAGTGGCCCATGATCCACTTGTGGTCCGCGCGCTGGTAGGTCTGTTTGGGCCGGCCCTTGATTTCGTCGCGCATGGCGTCCTGCTTGAGGTTGGCGCCGGGCACGTAATAGAAATCGAAAAGGAACAGCGCGCCGGAAAACAGGGTGCCCGCCACCAGTAGCGGCGCCGCCAGCCGGTATAGGCTCACACCGCATGCGCGGAACGCCGTGATCTCGTTTTGTTTGCTGAGCACGCCCAGGTGGACCAGCACGGCTACCAGAATGGCGAACGGCAGCGTTTCGTAAATCAACTCCGGCGTGAGAAAAAACAGATACTCGAACATCTCCATGAGCGGAATCTTGTTGCGGATCCAGTCGCCCATCAGCTCGAAAAAATTGTAAGCCAGAATCATCGACAACAGGCTGGCCAGCACCACGGCGAGATAAAACACGAAGCTGGACAGGATGTAGGCGTCGACGATTTGCGGCAGGATGGGAAGCCTCCAGTGCGGAAGGCGGCCCACGCGCGAAGCCGGTTGCGGCCTATTGTGGTGCAGCCACGCGCCGATGCGGGCGAGCCAATTCGTGACGCCGCCAAGCAGGTCGCGGTCTCCCGGCTTCTCCATGCGATACAGAAAGACGATTCCGGCCAAAATAAACGCGGCATCTGGCAGCCAGACGGCCACCGGCACGGACAAGCTTCTCTGCTTGGCGAACCCGATCAACGTGAGCGAGGAAAGGTGGTAGCAGAAGAAGCTGAGGAACAGCGCAATGACGTAGCCGGCGGATTTGCCGCCCTTGCGCGTGGCGATGCCAAGCGGAATGCCGACCAACGCCAGCGCGATGCAGGCCACTGGCAGCGCGAACCGCCGGTACAGCTCGATGCGAACCTCGGTCCAGTCGTCGCCGGAACGAGGATAGCGCAGCAGCTCGCGCGTGTTCATGGCGGCGGTGGGCGGCGTCTTGTGCTCCGGCGGCGAGGCATCCAGCACCTGCGTGCTGATGGGCGCGCACGAGTCGTTGGCCACACGGTCCTTGCCCATCTCGTGCGAACAGTAGTCGTAGAGCGTGAGCTGAATGCGATTGTTTTTGGGGTCCGATACGGCGATGGCCTGGCGCGCCACCGTAATCATTGGCCCTTCAGCCTTCTCGCGCATCCCGGAGGCGCGCTGCTCGGGCGGCGTAATATCGGCGATGAACACCGGCCGCCACGTCACCACCGGCCCGGTTCCCACGTCGCCGATGTAGAGAATCCGGTTGGGGAAGTTCTCGTTGAAGACACGCGGATCGATTGCCGCCGAAACCTGGCCCTGCAGGAGTTGGTTGACGATGTCGGTGCTCCTGCGGTAGGCCAGTGGCGTCAGCCGCAGCGACGCCAGGCCGGCCAGGCTCATCCCCAGCGCGGCGAATATCACCACGGGCGCGATCACCCGCCGGCTGGAGACGCCGGCCGCGCGCATAGCCGTGATTTCACCATCCGCTGCCATGCGGCCGAGCCCGATCAGAATGCCCACCAGCACGCCGAATGGAATCGTGAGCGGCAGCACCGGCGGCATCGCCCACAGCAGCAGCTCCACCACGGTGGAGACGGAGGCGTTGTTGGCGCCCACCAGAATCGCGAACAGCTTGTCCGCCGCGCGTAGAAAGATGATGAACGTCGCCAGCAGCGTGCCCAACACGGCGCTGGTGAAAATCTCGCGGAATATGTAACGGCCCAGCAGGCGCATAGCGGCTACCGCGCCATCTCCGGAGGCGGCGCTACGGGCAGCTTAGGCAGCTCCTCTTCCACTGCGTGCAACTCCAGATCGTCGATGATGATCGAGGGCGCCACCACGCAGCTCTCTGTGGTGTAGCTGCCGGCGCCCACCAGCGCCAGCGGCGCGCCGTTGTCCAGATAGTCGAACACCGTGTCCTCGTCGCCCGCCACCAGGATGTCCTTGAGCGACCGCGCGTTCACCCCGCGGAAACGCAGCCCGCGCACCAGTTCCTCGTGCCCGTCCGGGTACACCTTATAAACAAGGACCGGCGAACTGACCGGATGCGCCGCGCTTTCAGCCGTGGTAAACGTGCGCCGCAATTCGTCGAGCGACGCGGTGGACGGGTAATCCATCTTGCGCACCACGATGCCATAGGACAGGCCGCGCGCCTTCACCAGTTCGATCAGTTTCTTCTTGAGATCGCCGGCGGGCATGGTCTCCGAGGAACTGACGAACAGATTGCCAATGCTAGCGGTCGCTGCGCCAAACGCGCCCGGCAGGCGCGCGTGGCCGTTGGAGGCGGAAAATCCGTGTACCGGCTGCCGCGTCAGCAGAAAGCTCTTGAGAACGCCTTTCTCCACCAGCGTCAGCGGCTGCGGACGGACGCCTTCGCGATCGACATCGTAGGCGCCGAACAGTGGCCGGCCGCGCCATTCCCGCTGCGTTGGGTCGTCCACCACATCGAAAGAATCGGGCAAAACGCGCGCGCCGAGCCGCCCTTCGAGCTCGCTCCCGCTGAACCCTCCGCGCCCTCCTTCCGGTTTGCGCGCGAGCGCCAGATTACGGCCCAGCAATTCGGCGAAGATCTGCGGACTGGCCGCGCCGTCAAACAGCACCGGGCCATTGTAGTCTTCGCCCTTGGGCGCCTTGGCTAGCGCTTCCAGGTTATTCGCCATCTCGCGTAGCGCCCCGCTCAAATCGGCATCGCCGGGCAGGTGCGCCGGGTCGAGCGCGAGGAAGGTGACGGCGTCGCGCAGCACCATGCCATCCGCCGCTTGCGACACCGCGCGAGCCCGCAGGAAGCTGGCATTCTCCGGCACCCGCACCGCTGTGCCTTCCGAATTCACCACGTAGTAACCTCCTGCTTCGGCGTCCAGTTCCACCCGCGAATCCAGCAGCGCGGGATATTCGGTGAAGATGGCGGACAGCGTGCGAACACGCGCCGTCCAATCGTCCTGGTCGATTGCCAGCCTGCCGAGCTCATGGACATACTCGATCGGCTGGGCTTGCGAGAAATCGTCGGCCGGATTGCTCTCGGTGAGATCGCGCAAGGCGGCGCGCTTGCGGGCGATGGTCTCCACGGCGCCCTTGTATGCCGAATCGGTAGCCAGCCAGAAGTAGCGCCGCAGAACCGGATAGGAATCGTCGAGCGGCCAGCGGCTCAGATCGTAGCGCGTGCCGCGCACGCCGCCTGCGAAGTTTGTGTTGTCGAACTTGTAGCTACCCACCCGAACGTGTATTTCCGGCTGGCGTATCCGGTTGCGCCGCCGCGCCAGCAGGCCGCCGAGCGAAGCCGAGACGGTGAAACCGTCGCCCTGGTCGAGCACGTACTGAATGAAGTACGGGGCATCCAAGTTGGAAACGGTGATGGTGCGCGCTCGCGCGATTTCGTCGCGCATCGCCGCCAGCAACGGGTCCGGCGAGGGAGCGTCGGCGGCCAGCGCCGTCAGTGCCGCAGCCAGCGCGGTTAGCACCAGGCGCTTCACTGCGCGCCCCCTTTCTCCGCTGCCACTGGCTCTGGCAGCAGTGGCGGCCGGTCGTTCGCTTTGGCCTTCTTTTCGATTTCGATTTCCGAGACCAGGATCGCCGGCGAAACCGCCGACACCGGCACGGTGCCGCTTTCCGCACCGCAGTAGCCGTTGAATACCTCGGACTTGTCACCCGTGGCCAGGATCTTGGCGAAGCTTGCCAGCGGCGTCCCCACCACATCCGCTCCGCGTATCAGTTCGTCCGGCCGGCCGTCAGCATACACGCGGTACACGATCACCGGAACCACGCTAAACGCCTGCAATCCGGCTCGGCTGGTGGTGGTGAACCCGTTGGTGATATCGCGGAAGTAGAGGCCGTAAGGTTTGTTCTGCCGCTTAATCTCTTCGATCAGCATCTCGCGCAACCGGGCGTCGGAAACCGCTTTGGCCGATTCCACGATCAGGTTGGACTGCCGCGAAACCACTTCGTACCCAGGCTGGCGCCGGCCATGGCCATTCGACTCGCTGAAACCGGCTATCGGCGATCGCGACATAAGAAACGTTCTCAGCACGCCGTTTTCGACCGCCGTGACCGGCCGCGCCTTCACGCCCTCGTCGTCGTAATCGTACCAGCCGTAGAGGTCTTCGCCCGCCATCGCGTGGCGCGTGGGATCGAATACCACCGACAGGAATTCGGGCAGCACTTTGGTGCCGACGCTCTTGGTGAAGGTCTGGCCCTCGTCCTCGTTCTTCTGCCGGTGCCCCTCGATGCGGTGTCCGAAGATCTCGTGAAAAAACACGCACGCCGCGCGGCCGGAAAGAATCGCCGGGCCCACGAACGGCTCGGCTTCGGGCGCGTGCAACAGCGCCGTTACATCGCTGGCAACGTGGTCGATCGCCGCCAGTACGGTCTTATCGTCCGGCAGGCCACTCGCCTCTTCCGCTTCGAAGCTCTCGAAGTTCGCGACGTCGGCGCCATCGGCGGCTTTGCCGGAGGCGGAAACAAAAATGCGCGCGTAGCCGCGGCCATAGGCGAGGCGCGTTCCTTCCGTGTTGACGAAGTAGCGCGTCTCGGCCTGCGCGGAAACCGTCACGCCGCTGGTCAGCACATCGGGGTATCTCCCGAACCGCGCGGAAAGCTTGCGAATACGGTTGGTCCAGTCCTCAACGTCGAATTTGAGCTTGACGGGAGCGGCCAGCGACGTCTGCTGCGGCGCGCTCGAAAAATCGGCCGAGGCATCCTCTTCCGCCACTTTCACCTGTGTGTTGGTTTGGATGCGGATGAACCGCTCCGCCGCCGCGCGATAGGCGCGATCGGTCTCCTCCCACAAGCGGTGTTTGATGGAATTGGCGTTGTCTTCGTAAGTGATCTGCGCCCCACTGGTGAACCGCGCGTCCGCTCCGGCGCCGGCTCCGCGCACGTGGTGGTAATTGTCCAGTTTCGGAGAGCCGACACGCACCGAAACATCGAGCGTGCGCGATTCTCCGCCCCCGCTCGAATCGATCGCACCCAGCGTACCCGACACGTGGTAGCCGTCTTCCTGCGTGATTTCGTAACTGAGAAAGTAAGGCGGAGGGTCGGCCTTGTTCTTGAGCGCCTGGAAATTGCGCGTCAATTCCTGGCTCATGGCATCCACCAGCGGCATGGACTGTGCCGCGGCAGTGGCTACCAGCGCCAGCGGAAGTGTGAAACGGAGGAGGACGGAGCGAGTCAAGTCTCAGCATAGCAAACTGGCCTCCACGCCCCGATGTGCTACAACGCCAACGTGGGGCAGGTTGAAACCCGCCAACGCGCTAAGATGGGGCGGACGTGCAACCCAAGTCGGATCGTCCCGCCCGCCGGAGGTTTTGGCTATGACGAATCACCACGCCGCGGCGAAGCAGCTTCTGCTGCTTGCGCTTCCTTTGTGCCTGGCGGCGCAAATTCTTGCCAAGCCCGTTTGGCAATTCGCCGTCTCCGGCGATTCGCGCAACTGCGGCGACGTGGTCATGCCCGCCATTGCCGCGCAAGTGACCGCGAGCGGGGCCAGCTTCTACTGGCACCTGGGCGACTTTCGCGCCATCTACGATTTCGACGAGGACATGGCGCCACCGCGCGAGCTACACCTGGACGCACCGCACCTCAGCATCGTCGGCTACCTGCAGAATGCGTGGCCGGATTTCATCGAGCATCAACTCCGCCCGTTCGGCGGGCTGGAGGTTTTCCTGGGCATCGGCAATCACGAGCTTGTTTTTCCCCAGACGCGCAGCGGATACGTGGCTCAGTTCGAGGGCTACCTGAACAGCGCGCGCCTGGCGGCCCAGCGGCGCGCCGATGGCGATAAGGCCGGCGCTCGCACGTATTATCACTGGGTGATGAATCACACCGATTTTCTTTCGCTCGATAACGCCAGCAACAGCTTCGATGCGGACCAGATGAAATGGATCCGCGCGCGCCTGGCCGCCGACCGGAAATCCGGCGACATCACGACCGTCGTCGCCGGCATGCATGAAGCGCTGCCGGGCAGCAAGGGCTTCAGCCACAGCATGTGCGATTCCGGCGCGGGGATCGAAACCGGACGCGAGGTCTATAACCTGCTCTGGGACGTGCAGCAGAGCGGCAAGCGCGTGTACGTGCTGGCCAGCCACTCCCACTTCGTGATGGACGATGTCTACCGCACGTCATACTGGGGCGAGCGCGTGCTGCCGGGATGGATCGTGGGTACTGCCGGCGCAGTGCGCTACCGCCTGCCGGGCGGCGTCTCGGGAGGCACTATCGCCCGCACCGATGTCTACGGCTACCTGTTAGCCACCGTGATGTCGGATGGTTCCATCCAATTCGAATTCCGCCAGCTCAGCCTGGACGACCTGCGCCGAGCCAACGCCGGCCGCTATCCGGACGCGCTGGTCGGCTGGTGCTACAACAAGAATGCGGACGAGAAAATCCCCAAACCCGAAGCTTGCGGGGCGGGGAAGTAGAGTGGGGCAGGTCCCCGACCTGCCACGCCCGCTATGGTGGGGCAGGTTTCAACCTGCCAACGCCCGCTTGCGGGCGAGTTTTTCATGTCGTTCACGCAGAAAGGTTTCTCCATGAACCAACGAATAGTGAAATGGCTGATGTGCGGTTGTCTGTTGCTGGCGGCTGGCGGTCGAGCGCAGGCGGCCGCTGGGCCGCTCGGGCTGTTTACCGATCACGCCGACGTCGGTGCAGTCCTGCACCCTGGCTCCGTTGTCTACGATGCGGCGCGGCAAAGTTACACCATCAGCGGCAGCGGCGCAAACGTGTGGGCGACGGCGGATGCGTTCCAGTTCGCCTGGAAGAAGATGGAAGGAGATTTCACCCTAACGGCCGATATTTCCATCCTTGGGCTAGGCGGAGATCCGCACAAGAAAGCCATGCTGATGGCGCGCCAGAGCCTGGACGCGGATTCGGCCTACGCCGATGTGGCGCTGCACGCAGTCGGATTGACATCGCTCCAAGCGCGCGATGCCAAGGGCGCCGAAACGCACGAAATCCAATCCGACATTTCCGCGCCCAAGAAGCTGCGATTGCAGAAATTCGGCGATGAGTTCACGATGTGGCTGGCCGGCGAGGACGGCCAGTTCCACTTTGCGGGCGGCTCGATGCGGGTTCCAATGACGGGCCCCTTCTATGTCGGCTTCGGCGTCTGCGCGCACAATAAGGAGGCGGTCGAGACGGCAGAGTTTAGGAACGTGGCGCTGGAGACCGTTACACCGGAATCTTCCGTGCAGTTATACAGCACTCTCGAAACCGTCACCGTTGCGTCCACCGACCGGCGCGTAACGTATGTTGCGCCTATAGGTTACGCCAAGTTCGAGCTTACGGCTCCGACCTGGACCCCGGACGGCGCATCGCTGGTATTCGACCACGAAGGCCAGTTGAAAAGGGTGCTGCTGGC
Source organism: uncultured Solibacteraceae bacterium (assembly GCA_964520085.1). Taxonomy (GTDB): domain Bacteria; phylum Acidobacteriota; class Terriglobia; order Bryobacterales; family Bryobacteraceae; genus Bog-375. Next base: position 12,650 of record CAZFOP010000048.1, read on the forward strand.
TGGAGGCGAGCCGAAAGTCATCGACACTGAGCTTTCGAGTATGTTTTCGTATCTCTTTCACGGCATCTCACCTGACGGCACGATGTTGGCCGTGAGCGGGGTGTCCCAGGGCGGCCAAAGCGTTCTCTACGTGGTGCCCATCGGCGGCGGCACACCCCGGCCTGTCACGGCAGCGTTGCCGTCTCACTGGCAGGGCTGGGCGCCGGACGGAAAATCTATCCTGTTCACTGGTGAGCGCCATGGCAAGCCCGGGATCTACACGATTCCCGTTGCCGGAGGCGAGGAAGCGCGCGTTGCGGAAGCACCGGGCGAAAACGTCTCAGCGGAGTACTCGCCGAACGGAGAATACATTTACTACGAAAGCTATTCCGGTCGCTCGGGTCCAGCGGAGATCTGGCGGATGCGGGCCGATGGATCGCAGCCGGAACAGGTGACCAAGGACGGCGCCGACAACCTGTTCCCGCATCCGTCCCCGGACGGGCAACTGCTGGCATTTCTAACTCCCCCGCTGCATTCGGGCTTCCCTCTTGAGTTCATGCCTGTCAAGCTGCGCGTTATGTCGCTCACCGACGGGAAGATCCGCGTGTTGGCCAAGCTAATCGGCGGGCGGGGAACCATGCCGATTCCCTCCTGGTCACCGGACAGTCGGCGGCTGGCTTTCGTGAGTTACCAACGAGTCCCGGAGCCTCCGCAGCCCCCCGCTCCCGCCGTCGTAAAATAATTACAGTGCCAGATACAATCACATTGCCGGAAACTTCACAAGACTTCTATCGCATCCAGAAGCTGCCGCCTTACGTATTCGCGGTGATCAACGAGATGCGCGCCAAGGCGCGCGCGGCCCAGATC
>CAZFOP010000049.1:0-13475 GCA_964520085.1 uncultured Solibacteraceae bacterium
GATCGTCGCGGCTCATCCCCGGTTTGCGCGGGAAGCCGGCGGTGATGATGACGATATCGGAATTGGCGGTTGGCGCATAGTCGTTCGAGCCCGTGATGGTGACGTCGTAGCCCTGCACCGGCCCGGATTCCAACAGGTCCAGACCCTTGCCCTGCGGAACGCCCTCTACCACGTCCACCAGGACGACATCGGCGAGGTCCTTTTCCGCGATGCGCAACGCGCAATTGGCGCCCACGTTGCCGGCGCCCACAACCGTGATCTTGTTTCGCAAAACAGCTCTCCTTAGGGTGATGAATCGAAGCTCGATTATAACAGCCGTAACTCGCTTGACCGCGCCAGCGGCAAACGCGCGTATACTGAGCGATTGGGAAGAGGGAATCGTTCGGCATGACCGCTCCCTCCGGTCGCGGCTCCGATTGCGTTCGATCTTCGTTCGGAGCCGCGGCCAAAGGGAGCGGTCGGCACGAACTGGCTATTTCATGACAGGCACTAATGAGTCGAAGTTGACAGACCAGCCGGAGCTGGATCTGCGGGACAAAGTGGTGGTGGTGACCGGCGCCGCCAAACGCATCGGCCGCGCCATCGCGCTGCGGCTGGCGCGCGAAGGCGCACGGGTGGTCATCCATTACCACGGCTCGGAAGCGGATGCACGCCAGACGGCGGCGGAGTGCGGCGGCGCGCCGGTGCTGAAGGCCAACTTCGAATCGGTGGCGGAAATCGAGCGCCTTTTCGCCGAAACCGCGCGCCTGTGCGGGCGCATTGATGGCTTGGTTAACAACGCCGCCCGCTTCACCCGCTTCGATCCGCTCGAAATCTCCGAAGCCGATTGGGATTTTATCCACTCCGTCAACCTGAAGGCCGTGTTCTTTTGCTGCCAGGCGGCGGCGCGCATCATGCTCGAAAGCGGCGGCGGACGCATCGTGAATCTGAGTTCGCTCGGAGGCATACGGCCCTGGGCCGAGCACGCGCATTATTGCGCATCGAAGGCCGGTGTCGTGATGCTGACGCGCGCGCTCGCCAAGGCCTGGGCGCCGCGGATCACGGTGAACACGGTCGCTCCCGGCGTGATTCCGTTCGAAGACATCGACGAGCGGGGACGCCGCATGATCGCCGCCACGCCCGCCGGCCGGGGTGGCACGCCCGACGAGGTCGCCGCGGCAGTAGTCTATTTCCTGAAGTCATCCAACTTCGTGACTGGCCAGTTGCTCGCCGTGGATGGCGGGTTGAGCCAGCGGTGACGAAGGGCGAATCGATGACGCGCTGGGATCAGGGGCGGTGCTGGGCAGCGTGGTAGATGCGGAGCACCTCGATGCTCTGATCCTTCACGCGATACACCGCGACGTAGGGCAGCGGCGGAAACAACAGCTCGCGAGTGCCGTCCTCGCGGCCGGGCCGGCCCCGATGCAGCCATTCCTTGAGAGACCGGATGGTTCCATACAGTTTGCGCAAGGTCGGTTGGCGATATTGGGGATCCGGTCCCTGAGGCAATCGTTGATGTGTTCGAGGTCCGAGGTGGCGGCAGGCGTCCATCGAATGCGCACGCTATTGACGCAGCATTTGCTCTAGCCGGGCGTCCATTTCGGCCTCTTCGACGAACTCGCCTCGGTTGGCTTGTTCAACTCCCTAGCGCACGGCGGCGCGAAAGTGCGCATCTTCTTCCAGCAGTCGCAACGCGGCGTCCTGCACCAGGCGCTCCGGTTCCGTGCCTGCGTTGGTCGCGATCTGCGAAAGCTGAGCTTCCTGCTCGGGGGTGAAGCGGACTTCCATCGCCTTCAGATTACGCGAAACCGTGCTGGGAGGCAACCCAACGCCGTAGAATGTGGGGATGCCCCTTGCGCCGATTGCTCTCACCGGCGAAGCCGTCCGGCTGGAGCCGCTGTCGATCGAGCACCACGCCGGGCTCTGCGAGGTTGGGCTCGACCCGGCGCTCTGGCGCTGGACGCCGGTGCGGATCGCGACGCCCGAAGATATGCGCGGCTACATCGAAGACGCATTGCGGCTGCGAGACACAGGCTCCGCACTGCCGTTTGCCACCGTCGAGCGGGCTTCGGGACGCGTGATTGGGTGCACGCGCTACCTAAATATCGACCAGGCCAACCGCAAACTGGAAATCGGAGGGACATTCGTGGCGCCCGCGTGGCAGCGCACGCGCATCAACACCGAGGCCAAGTACCTGATGCTGCGCCATGCGTTCGAGACGCTGGGCTGCATCCGCGTCGAGTTTAAGACGCACGCGCGCAACGAGGCTTCGCGCCGCGCCATCGCGCGCATAGGCGCCCGCGAGGAAGGCACGCTGCGCAACCACATGGTCTACCCCGACGGCAGCTATCGCGATTCGGTCTACTTCAGCGTGATCGAATCCGAATGGCCCGGCGTGAAGGCGGCGCTGGAGGCGAAACTGAAAAGGTAAAATACATTTGATGAGCGACACCGAAAACAATCCGAAGCCGCAGGAGGATTTTCACATGCCTCTGCCGCCCGCCTCATTCACTTTCCTCGTGTTTTCCCTGCGCACGCAGGCGGAGGTGCACCTGGGGCTGATGCCGTATGGCGAGGAGGAAGACCAGAAGCCGGATCTCGACCTGGCCCGCCACGCCATCGATATGCTGGGCGTGCTTACCGAAAAGACCAAGGGTAACCTGAGCCTGGAGGAGCAGCGGCTGCTCGAAAACTCCCTCACCGAACTGCGCTTCCGCTTCGTGCAGGTATCCGAGGAGGTAGCCAAAGCGGCCGCCCAGGCGAAAGCTTGAATGGCGGCGCCGCTGAAGATCACCGTCTTGGGTTCGGGCACCAGCGTGGGCGTCCCCACGCTCGGCTGCCATTGCGCGGTCTGCACCTCGACCGATCCGCGCGACAACCGGCTGCGGCCTTCCGTGCTGGTGAGCTACCAGGACCACCGCGTACTCATCGACACCACTCCCGACTTCCGCACACAGGCTCTGCGCGCGCGCCTCGATCGGGTGGACGCGGTGTTGTTCACGCACGCGCACTTCGATCACATCATGGGCCTGGATGACGTGCGGCCTTTCAATTTCCGGCAGAAGGGGCGGATTCCGATTTTCGCCGCGCCGGACACCATGGCGACCATTCAACGCGTGTTCGAATATATTTTCGACGGCGCGGAAAAGGAATCGAATGTGGCGCAACTCGATCCGCGGCTGATCGACGGCGGCCCTCTCGATCTGTTTGGCCTCGAGTTTCTGCCGGTGCCGATCCAGCACGGCAGCCGGACGATTTACGGATTCCGTTTCGGCGACGCGGCCTACCTCACGGACCACAGCGCCATTCCCGAATCCTCCCTCGATCTGCTGCGCGGCCTGGACGTGCTGTTTCTGGATGCGCTCCGCTACAAGCCGCATCCCACTCACTCGACCGTAGGGCGGTCGCTCGAGACCGTCGAACGGCTCGCGCCGCGGCGCGCTTTCTTCACCCATATCTGCCATGACCTGGCGCATGAGCGGGCCGAGAGCATGCTGCCGCCGCACGTGCGGCTGGCCTATGACGGCTTGGAGATTCTCGTCGACGGCGGCGCGCCATGAGGCTCTATCGCGGTCTCGATGAAGTTCCCGCCGATTTCGGCCCCTGCGCGCTCACCATCGGCAACTTCGATGGTGTCCACATCGGCCACCGGAGCATTCTGCGGCGCGTGAAGCAGATCGCGGACGCGCGCGGTTGGAAGCCGTCCGCGCTGATGTTCGATCCTCATCCGGCGCGCGTGGTGGCGCCGCAGCGCGCACCGCGGCTGATGACGCCGCCCGAGCGCCGCGCATCGCTGATGGCGGACGAAGGCATCGAGCAGGCACTGGTTCTGCCGTTCACCGCCGAAGTCGCACGGCTCACTCCGGAAGAATTCGCGCGGCAGATCGTGGCCAGCCGCCTGGGAGCGCGAGCCGTTCTGGTGGGTGACAATTTCCGCTTCGGTCACGATCACGCCGGCAACGTGGAGACGCTGCGCGAACTCGGCAGCCGGCTGGGATTCGAAACCGAGATTGTGCCCGCGGTGACGCGCCGCGGCCGCGCGGTGAGCAGCAGCGCGGTTCGCAGTCTGCTGGACGAGGGTAGAGTGGCGCTGGCCGCGCGCTGGCTGGAACGGCCGTATGCGCTCGAAGGCGAAGTGGTCGCGGGCCGCGGCATCGGCTCCCGCCACACCGTGCCCACGCTGAACCTCGCCGCCGGCGCCGAGTTGATTCCCAAGATCGGCGTTTACGTCACGCGCACGCACGACCTGGAGACCGCGCGCGCGTGGGATTCCATTACTAACATCGGCTACCGGCCGACTTTTGGCGACAGCACGCAATTGACGATTGAGACCTTCCTGCTCGATCCGCCGATGGGCGAAGCCCCGCGGCGCATTTCCGTGGAGTTTCTCTGGCGGGTACGCGAGGAGCGCAAGTTCACAAATCCTGAGGCGCTGAAAGCGCGCATCCTCCGCGATGCCGCCGCGGCACGGCGCTACTTTGCGCGCACCGGGCGACTGGGCCCGCGTCCGGTCGCGCCGGCCTAAGGGGCAGCATGCTGACCATCCCCTTTGTGCTCGGCGGCCTGTACATCGTTCTGATTAACCTGCTGCTAGCCGGCGACAATGCGTTGGTGATCGCCCTGGCAGCGCGCGCGCTGCCGGCGCGCGAGCGCCGCTGGGGCGTGGCGCTAGGTGCGGCACTGGCCGTGGTGTTTCGTATCGCGCTGACGGTGCTGGCGGCGCGACTGCTGCGCTTCGAATATGTGCAAATGGCGGGCGGCTTGTTCGTGTTGTGGATCGCCTGGCGGGTGCTGCGCGACGCCAGCGTCCGGTCCGGCCGCGTGCCCGCCGCGCGCCGGTTGTGGCAGGCGGTCTGGTACATCTCAATGGCCGACCTTACCATGTCGGTCGATAACATCCTGGCCATCGCCGGCGCGTCGAAGGGAAACGTCCCGCTGCTCGTTTTCGGGCTCTGCCTCAGCATTCCGTTTGTCGTGTTCGCGAGCAACCTGCTGATGAAGCTGATGAACCGTTTTCCGACGCTGGTCTATCTGGGTGTCGCCATTCTGGGGATCGTCGCGGGCGATATGGTGCTGGCCGATCCGGCGATCGTGCGCTGGCTGCATCCTGCCGGGGCGTTGCGCTACGGCGTGGACGCTGTGCTGGTTCTCGCGCTGGTGGCAGCCGGCCGGCTTCGCCAGCGGTCTTCCAAAGACATCGCCCGATAATCTATTGTAAGAGGCGGGCGGGTTTTCCAGATGAGTCACAGCGGCATGGAGTTGCGCTGCGTTTCTCCCGTGCCGATTGGCCGCGAGACTTAGCCGAGAATGTTTCCTGCGATATGTTCGAAGCGAATGGTCCATCGTCGCTCGAATGGTCGAGGGCATGGCACGATGCCGGCGACTGGCGGAGCGGGAAGGGGTATCGTGAAATCATGCCTGGTGCACAGCATGATGAGGATGTGCCGCCGCCCGCGGACGCATGGCCCTCACGGGCGCGCCAATGGTGCCGGGCGGCGCTGGCGCTGGCGATTCTGTTTGCCAGTTTGCCAGTGGCGAGCAGGCTGTTTGTGGGCAGTTGGGGGTTCGACGGCGCGCCAGCCATAGCGTGCCTGTGTCTGGCTGCCGCCGCGTATCTCTACTTTGCCGGGCGAGAGAGCCGGCCCCCTATTCCGGATTCCGCCACCTTTCTCGATGAGGCCATCCGGCTGGCGGCGTTGGGCGAGACCGCACAGGGGATCGCGTTGCTGGATGAAGCGTTGCGGCTGAGCCCCCATCTCTGGCAGGCGCGCGAGTACCGCGGCCAGATTCGGCTGGTAGAACCGAACGCCGCCGAGAGCGCGCTGCAGGACTTCACGGAGGCGATTCGGGTGGCCCCTGGCGAACCGCACCTCTATATCCTCCGCAGCCACGTCTTCACCCTGCTGGGGCGTGAATCGTCCGCGCGCGCCGATCTGGACGTTGCCGCGCGGCTGCGAGGCGACACCGGTGCGACGACCGATCCGTAGCTGGAACTGTCCTGCCGGGTGGCGCGCAGCTCGACAGCGACGGACCGCTAACGAATTACGCCCGTGCGGTACCATCGATACTCTGTTATTGGACGACGACGGGGCCAGGCGAACCGGGTCGGCATTCCACAACTCGAGGATTACCCTGGGCCGATGAGCTTGTTGAACAACGCCAAAACACGAAGGGCCACCGATGAACACAGATGGACAAAGAGAGATTGAAGAGAATTGGCTTATCCGTGTTCCTCTGTATTCCTCAGTGGCTCCAGAATCCGCATTCGTACTTCTTCAGTAGCCTGCTGAGCGCACGCCCGACTCGAAACCCCGAAATCGCGAATGCGGGAAGGTTGAGTAGCGCGAAATCCCGGATCGTTGACGGCGCGCTTCGTGCGGCGGCCGTGAGGTCGTGATATGTCGCGGCAGACATTTTGTTGTGTGCGATCGCTCAGGCGCCCATTTGGTTGAGCGGCTCCAGCGTGTGTGGCTGTAAGCCGGCCTTGTGTTCGCTGGGCGCCAGGCACATACGGACCTCGAACGCATCGCTGTCCCAGTCAAAGCGCCGAACGATCCATTCGGCGTGGCCGGCGCTCTTGGTTCGAAAGTTCTTGCCGAAAACTACCGTCGGGATGCTCAACCCGAGAGGGCCCAGTTCCAGCTCGAGGTCGTTCTTCACAGAACCGATAATCATGTTTGTCAGCTCGGCGACCGCGTCCAGCACGTCTTCGTTCACGGCCGTGGCTTCGGTCATGAGCATCTGCGAACAAATCCGGCACGCCACGACCGGCGAGCAGGACACAGACCCGGTGCCGGCCCAGTTTCCCGCCACTCCGATAAACGAGAGGACGCCATCATGGGCGTCGGGCGCACCGTTTTCAGACGTGATCGCGCCAGGCACGACACAGGCGCCCAGCATCGTGGAGAACACCGCTTCGACCGCTTGTGAAAGCGACTGGACAAGATGATCCTTCAGGTTCATGACGGCATCGCCGCTGGCAGGAAACCCGCCAGCTTCTCCTTGATTTGGTCGGCCGTAAACGGTTTGCGGACATAGCCGGCGGCGCCCAGCCGAACCGCTTCGCCGACTTTGGCCTCGCCGCCTTCCGTGGTGACCATGACCACCGGGATGCCATGCCACGCGGGGGCGCCCTTGATGGCAGCCAGCAATTGAATGCCATCCATCTTCGGCATGTTAATGTCCGAAAGCACCAGGCCGATCTTCTGGCTGTTCAAGATCAGCAACGCTTCCTGCCCATCGCCAGCTTCGAATATGGTTCCGATTGCCATGCCGGTCTGGCGCAGCACGCGCTGCAGAATCTTGCGGATTGCGGCGGAATCATCCACTACCAAGACGTCGGATTCCATTCGTTTCCCTACAATCCATTTATCGGAGTTTTGGGCGATTTCATTAGCGGGAATCGGGACGAATTTCATTTGCGAGGATGGTCTACAGTTCCGTCCGAAAGGGCCGATCTCTTTGGCAGGAGCCAGAATTTGGGCCGGCAACTCTCGCAACAGGAAATCGACGCCGTATTCCAAAACGCGCAAGAACGGAAGCGGGAGGTGCCGGCTGTCCGCTTCGACTTTCGGCGGCCGGATCGCATTCCGAAGTCCCAGGTTCGGGCGATCCATCTTCTTCACGATACGTTCGTCCGCAACCTCGTTTCCAGCCTCTCGGCGTACCTGCGTTCCTATCTGGCCGTCAACCTGGTGAGCGTCGAGCAGCTATCCTACGCGGAGTTCCTCGACGGCTTGCCTTCTCCGACGTGCATGGTTTCGCTAGGGTTGAAACCTTACGACGGTCAAGGAGTGTTGGAACTGAACCCCTCGCTGGTCTTTCCCATTCTGGAAATGCTGCTGGGCGGCTCGGGCAAGACCACCATTAACATTCAGCGTGACATCACGGAAATTGAACAGAAGCTGCTGGACGGCCTGTTGCGCATTATCCTCCAGGATTTGCGGGAAGCATGGAAAGTGGTCACAGCGGTCGACTTCACCGTCGCCGCGATGGAAACCGAGCCGCAGTTGTTGCACATTCTGGCGCCGAACGAGGCGGTGGTGGCGGTTGCGGTCGAGGTGCGCATCGGCGAAACGGTAGGCATGATGAATATCGCCATGCCGTCGATCGTGATCAAAATGATGCGCCAGAAGTTCGACCAGCAATGGTCGTTGCGCAAAACCCACGCCAGCATGATGGAGCAGTCGCGGGTTCTGCGCTACTTGCGCGAAGCCTCACTGACGATGGAGGCACGATTGACCGGACCCACGCTCACTGTGCACGACCTGCTGGTGCTCGAGGAAGGCCAATTGCTGACCTTCGATCATCCCATGGGCAGGCCCGTCGATCTGGAAGTCAACGGCGGCAGAAAATTCTCCGGTCACGTGGTGAGTACCGGAAAAAAACGCGCGTTTCAAGTTCAGGAAATGCACGCTGCGCCTTATCCAGGCAGCACAATCGGCGACGAGTCCGATTCGCCGCCGGAAGATTCCGGCTGAAGACCTCGGAGCAGATCGAGGAAGGCGCGTCCGCGCGGGCGGCCGTTGTTTCGGTCCAATTCCAGCCGCTCGAGAAACGCGAAGAGAGCCAGCACGTCCGAGTCGCGGGTCTTGGACATCCCAAGCCGGGTGGTTTCCTCCTGGCGGAATGCCCCTACAGCCTCCTCCACGCTGCGGAAAATCTTCGCCGCTATCGCGTTCTCGGGGAGGGTCTGATAGTAAATTCCGGTTTGCAGCGTGCGGTAAGTACGAATCAGCGCAGCCAGCGCGTCGCGCAGGTCGCTGTCCACTGTACCAGGGGTCTCAAACGCCGCCGTCACCAGCCTTCGGCTCAGGAATTCCAATAACTCGTGGTTGTTTTCGAGCAGCTCCTCGGAAACCCGTATGTCGCGGTTGGGCAACTGTTCGACATCGAGCTGCGGGGGCTTCTCATGCTGGCGCGCGTCTCGCAGGTACTCACAGTCGAGCGGGCACGAGATCGTGACCTCGCGGTGGGTACCGCAACAAATCGTGCAGATGTCGCCAGGAACTCCCGGGCAGTGGCGCACGGGCCGCCGCGTCTGGCAGATAGCACAAACCATTCCTTTAGTATATGGGGCAGGCGACGCTGGCGTTTGCAGTCGAAATGGGACTGTCGGAGCAAAGCAGAGATGTCCTATCTTGCCGGATTGCCGCCAGGCCGGGTCCTGCCATTCCCTCCTGTCAGGAATTCCCTCCGCATCGCAGCCTGGAGCCGTCAAGGCCGCCTGCCTTTACACCGGAGAGACGCCTTGACGGCTGGCCGCGATGCAATACGATCTCGATGGAGGGAATGCCAGGCCTTTTGTGTATGTCGGGCACCGCTTCGTCCCGCGGCAAAATAGGACATTTCTACTTTGCCTTGACAGCAGCCGGGACGAGACATCCTGGTTCTGCCCCGCCTGCGCATAGGGTGGACCCCGCAGAAAGTGTAGACGAACACACTGCGCGGTCTGGAGCGGGACGGAATGGTGACTCGGCGTGTCTCACGCCGGCACCGAGGCGAAGGATTGCGTGGTTCCCCGAGCAACAACTGCGTGTTCAGTCCGCTGCTGTTCTGAAGGCTCGGGGTGCGTCTTCGGCTAGGAGCTTGAGGTCGAGGCCGAAATCGTTCTTCACGCGTTTCCGAAAGCTCTCGGTGTCGAGCGCATTGAAGTCGATCCACTGTTCATCCGTCATGGCGGCTCGCCAGGCCAGAAACAGCTCGGCATCCGGTCCGGCTGGGTGGCGCAGTTTCCAGGTACCGCTTGCGATCACGGTTCTGATTGACGTAGCGACGATTGACGGCGGCGCCGGATGCTCCAGCGACGCCTGAAACAATGCGGCCATGTGCCTGGGCTGACGGTACCGCGAGGGAGGCGGGCTGTCGATGGCATGCGCCATCGGCGTGTCGATGATGCCGGGCTCCACAATGGCGACACGCACGCCGAAGGGTTTCATCTCCTGCGCCAGCGCTTCGCTGACGGCCTCGAGCGCGAATTTCGATGCCGCATAGGCGCCGAGCGGCGAAGAGGCGATCTTTCCCGCCACGGAAGTCACATTGACGATGCAGCCGCTCCTCCGCTCGCGCATCTGCGGCAGCACCTCGCGGATGCAGCGCAGCGCCCCGAAGTAGTTGGTCTCCATGGTGGCGCGAATGTCCGCCATGGAAAGTTCCTCGATCGAGCCGTGCCGTTCCACTCCGGCATTGTTGACCAGAACGTCGATTCGCTCGTCCTGGCGATAGACTGCCGCGAAGCAGGCCGAGACGGACCGGTCGGAATCGACATCCATGGTGAGAATGGAAATCGGCAGTCCCTCCGCAGACGCCCGTTCGCCCAGTTCCGGGGCGCGCGTAGGATTGCGCATGGTGGCAAAGACCTTATGGCCTGCCCTGCCAAGTTCTAACGCGGTAGCCAGTCCTATTCCAGAACTGGTTCCCGTGATCAGTACCGTTGCCATCCCTATCCCCTCCACGAACTCCGCGCTCCGCAGATGACTGAGGGGCGTGCACCAATTCGCCAGCATCCCTGTGGCGAGGCATTCAGCATGTCAGATAGGGCAGCTTGCGGTGAACATGTCGGCTGATCGACCTTTGGGAGCGATGCCTGTGCGGGCGGGTCCGACGACGGCATCGAGTTCGCCTTACATCAACTGGATTGCATCGTGCAGCAGGCGGCGTATGCGCATCGCATTCCAATAGTCTTTGGCGGGGATTTCCGGGCTGGCTTTTTGGGCCGGCAATCTGCGATGGGTCGGCCAGCTCGTCGACGTGGCCGCTGGAGATCAGCAGCTCGAAGATGGAAGCCCGCTCGGCGCCCAGAATGGTGGAGAGCACGGCGCCATGGGGATACGCCGGGAGAGTGGCGTCCACCAATCTGACGCCGCATGGCTTGCGCAGGAAATGCGTCTGTTCCCATTACGTCCCGAAGCAGTTTAACCCCGAAGCAGTTCAACCTCACGGGCAGCGGGACGGACAGTATAGAATAATTCGGTATGCCTGGGGTCTGTCGCGCAACCAGAGAAGTCCTTTAAGGAGAGGAACTATGTGTGATGAGAAACATTTCGAGAACGACCGGCAAGAGTACGAAGCTCGCGGCTTGGTAACGCGAAAGCAATTTGGCATCATGCTGGGAGCAGGTGTGGCCATGATGTTGCCGAAAATCGCCAACGCGGTTGCCGTGACGGAATCGGAGGTGAACGTGAAAACACCGGACGGCGTCGCAGACTGCTATTTCGTGCATCCTTCGAACGGCACGGCCCCGGGCATTCTCGTGTGGCCGGACATTTTCGGACTGCGGCCCGCATTTCGCCAGATGGGCAAGCGGCTTGCCGAGTCCGGGTATTCGGTGCTGGTGGTGAATCCGTTCTATCGCGTCAAGAAAGCTCCGACTGCAGAGGCCGGCAGCGCAACTCCGATCCAGCAAGTGATGCCACTTGCGCAGGGTCTGAACGAGACCACGCAGATTACGGATGCGAAGGCATTCATCGGGTGGCTGGACGGGCAATCGCCGGTCGCCAAGAACCGGAAGATGGGCACACAAGGGTACTGCATGGGCGGCCCGATCGCGTTTCGTACTGCCGCTGCCGTCCCCGACCGCGTGGGAGCGGTCGCCTCATTCCATGGCGGCGGACTGGTGACAGCCGCGCCGAATAGTCCGCACCTTCAGGCTGCGACAAGCAAGGCGCAGTTCCTGATCGCGATCGCCGAAAACGACGATTCCCGTTCACCTACAGATAAGGACATCTTGAAAGAGACGTTCGCCAAGGCGAACCTGCCCGCGGAAATCGAAGTGTACAGCGGCGCCGCGCACGGCTGGTGCCCGCCGGATTCGCGGGTCTACAACGAGGCACAGGCCGAGAAGGCGTGGGGCCGGCTGCTCGTACTGTACGGAAAAGCTCTCGCCTGAACGAGCGATCCTTGACCCAGGTGATTGGTTAGCCAGGGAAGTTGAGTGGAGGAAAGCGGGCTTGCGGGGACTAATGAAGCATTGGGAGCCTTCCCCGCGGTGCCTCAGTGATGGGCTCTTGTATGCATGCGCGGCGTCCGAAAGATTGGGCCGTCGGGCTACGCGGGTGGTTTCGCCCCGGACGACACCTGCATCCGACACTGGGCCTGTTTGGAAGCATGGTACGGCGGATGGAGGCTCTGCCGGCGTCAGCCGGATAGACGGCGGCGGAGAGGAAGCAAACCGGACGAACGGGGGGGCTTCTGAAAAGCCACTTTCCATGAGACGATTCCGCGCAGTTGCGAACCTGAGGAGCTAAGGTCGGCCCGTTCCTGGGTCGCTGGAATCGCCAGGGGTGGAAAATGAGATAAACAGCTACCGTTAAGGCGGTTGGATGTATAATCGCCGGTGAACCGCTCGGATGGAGGCGCATGAGAGAAACAGTTCCGGCAAAGTCATTATCGATGTTGGCGAGTATGACCAGAGAACGCTCTTCGGTTGCATTCCGGGCGCGTGCGCCTCGGGCAATAACGGCGCTCGCGATAATTTCGATCTCCTTTGGGCTTGGCTCGCCGCACGCCTCCGCGGCCTCGCAAGATAACGAGCGGCAGGCGAAGCCGGCGGCTACCCGGCAGGCCGGTCGCGGAGCGCCCGTGCTTCCGGCGGAAGATCCGCACTCTCTCCCAATGTCCACGAATCGCGCCGAAGCGAAGCTCATGAGCGTGCCATTGAGCTTCGAGCCGAACCAGGGGCAGGCTGCCTCCACGGTTCAGTTTCTCTCGCGCGGATCTGGCTACGCGCTCTTCCTGGCTCCGGGCCAGGTCGTCCTGAACCTGGAGCGGCAACAGCCGGCGTCGGTTGCGGCGACAGGGCGAACACCCGAAGCCACCTCCGTCGACACCGTGCGCATGAACCTGATCGGAGCAAACGCCAAGGCCAGCGCAGTAGGATTGGTCCGCCAGTCCGGCGTGGTGAGCTACTTCATCGGCAACGACCCGAAGAACTGGCGCTCCGGCATCCCGACCTATGGCAAGGTCAACTATGCCGAGATCTACCCTGGCGTGGATCTGGTCTTTTACGGTAATCAGCGCCAGTTGGAGTACGACTTTGTGGTCGCCCCCGGCGCCGACGCCAGCCACATCGCCTGGCGGATCGACGGCGCGGGCGCCAGCGTCGACGCAGAGGGCAATTTGGCTCTGCGTGCATTCAACGGCCGGGCCAGCTTCAAGAAGCCTGTGCTGTACCAGAAGGATGGGGACAAGAAGACCAGAGTCGAAGGGTCGTTCGTAGTGGCTGGGAACCAGATAGGCTTCCGGCTTGGCAGCTACGACCACTCGAAGGAGCTGATCGTCGATCCCGTGCTCAGCTATGCCAGTTATCTTGCCGGGAGCGCCACCGATCACATCGGACGTCCGACCGATAACGGTCCGAACGGTACGTCACAAGGTCTCGCGGTGGACAGCGCGGGCAGCGCGTATGTGACGGGCTACACTTACTCGATCGACTTTCCCACTCAGGACCCTTATCAAAGCGCGCCTCCGGCAAAGATACCGCCCGTCAGTCCCGGGCA
>CAZFOP010000050.1:0-13417 GCA_964520085.1 uncultured Solibacteraceae bacterium
ACTCGCGGATCCGACCGACACGACTTACATTCCCCGCCCCGAATGGTATTTCCTGTTTTTGTTTCAGACCCTGAAGTTATTCGAGGGGCCGCTCGAAATCGTCGGCAGCACCATTCTGCCCGGACTCGCGATGCTGGCGCTCTTTGCCGTGCCGTTTATCGATCGCGGACGGATGGTGAAGGTGACGCGCCGAACGGTCGCGATTAGCTTCGTGGTTTTGGCGGCCATCGGCTGGAGTGGGCTGACGGCGGCGGCCATTCTGTCGACACCGCACGACGCGGCGGCGCAGGTGGATTACTCCGCACCCACGAATTGGATGCAGCTTTCACCGGAGGAACTGGCCGGCATCGCTTACTTCCGCGACGAGAACTGCGCCAGTTGCCATTCGGGCGGTTCGTCGCTGGGGCCGGACTTGACGCGCACCGCCATCCACAAGGATGCGGCATGGATGATCCGCCATTTTATGCAGCCCGCAGCCGTCAGGCCTGGCAGCGCCATGCCCCCGGTGGCGCTAGGCGATGTCCAGTTGAATTCGCTGGCTGCGTTCTTGCTCAAGCTGACGCCGGACAACGCGACCGCGCTCGCTGACGCGCCGGACTTTGCGGTGCGCGGCGCCCTGGTGTATCAGGCGGGCCACTGCGCCGCCTGCCACATGGTGAACGGCGTCGGAATGAAGGTGGGCCCGCCGCTCAACGGTCTGGCTAAACGCCAGACGCGAAGCTGGGTGGACGAACACTTTGCCAACCCGCAGAAACTCTCTCCCGGATCCATTATGCCGCCGTATCGGTTCCCCGACCAAAACAAGAGGAATCTGACGGCCTATCTGTTTTCGCTGCCGGAGTAGGCGTCCGGTTGCAATGCCGCATCTTGGTAGACGCCAGTCTTCAGAATCGGCATCATTTTGAAAGCGAACTCGGCCGGAGAGAATCGCCTCGCATAGTCTTGCAGCGCGGAGGGCCGGAAGCACGTCTCAATGCTTTCGAAACGTTCGACGGCGGCCTCCAGGCATTCGTCGGACGCAGTCTCATAAAGCACGCCGCCGGACGCCGGAACGCTTTCCAGCGCGCCGCCGCGCCCCAATGCGATGACTGGCTTTCCACTGGCCAGCGCTTCCACCGGAGTTAGACCGAAATCCTCCTCACCAGGCAACACCAGCGCCCGGCATTGTGCATATAGCTCGCGAAGATCGTCGTCCGGCACACGACCCAGGAAAGTGATGTTAACGCCCGCGACTGCCTTCAGCCGGCGGTATTCCGGACCGTCGCCTGCGACGATCAAGTGCCGCCCGCTATGGGTAAACACGCGCACCGCGGAATCAATCCTTTTGTAAGGTACCAATCCCGAGACAACGAGGAAGTAATCTTCCGGCGGCTTCCAGTAGAAGGAATCTACTTCGACGGGCGGGTACACGACCTCGGAATCGCGGCGGTAGGTTTTGCGAATGCGCGTCTGCACGTTGCGGCTGTTAGCGACGAAGTGGTCCACCCGCGCCGCGGAGGCGTAATCCCAGAGACGCAGGTAGTGGGTTAGCGGAGTCATGGCGGCCCGTTTCCACAGTGAACAGGTCCAATCGTTGCGATAAGCCGGGTAGAGGTCCCATAAGTACCGCGGCGGCGTATGGCAGTAACAAACGTGTCGCGTGGAAGAAGAAACGATTACGCCTTTGGCCGGACCGGATTCGCTCGATACCACCAGATCGTAACCGCGCAGGTCGAAGCTTTCAAGCGCCATGGGCATGAGAGGCAGCATCGCCCGGTGCCAGCGCCGCAGCGGATTCAGAAACGACGTTGTGATGTGGTGCAGGCGGACTTCCTGGCTAAGTGTCCGCGGCGCCGAGAACAATGTAAAAACATCCGCTTCGGGCAGCAAGCGGCAGAGTGCGTCGAGCACCTTCTCACCGCCTCGGCGATCTAACAGCCAGTAATGTACAATTGCGACTCGCACCTATATCCAGCTTACTGCCTGCGGGAAGATATGCGAGCTGTTTCAAGACGAGTTTTACCGCTGTAACAGGCTTGGGCATGTTATCAAGGACTTGTGACCACTCACGATGCCCTGGGAATGGTGCGGCCCGATCCATTACTCTGCCATGTCGACTTGCCGCTGCGCCGGGCGTATCACCCGATAGGGTTTCGGCTGCACCTGACCACGAATGAGCCCGACGTGATCGATGCCGCCGACGAGTGCTGGCGCGACTACGGCCCGGAGTTCGATTGCGAGCCGATGGAATTCCGCGTAGTGGTGGGAGAGGAGGGAGGACCGGCAAGCCAGCCGTGCTTCCGGTTGCAGCGAAACCTGCTTTCGATTGTCTCCGACGCGCATAATTTCGCCGTGGTCGACTTCAGTACGCAACTCGCGTGTATCTATGTATCGAAGGAAACCGCGGCGGATCACGATCTGTTGCGCTGGCATTTTGTGGAGTCGATTGCCTACGTGCTGATGGCGCAGCGCTACGTGGCGCCGCTGCACGCGGCCTCGGTCGCGCGCAAAGGGACCGGAATTCTGCTTTGCGGAGCATCGGGAGCCGGCAAGAGCACGCTTTCGTTTGCCGCCGCCTGCGCCGGTTGGACGTTCATTTCCGACGATTGCACATGGCTATTGGTTGGCGGTACCAACGCTACGGCCGTCGGCAAGCCGCACCAGGTGCGGTTCCGCGAGGACGCGCCAGGCCTGTTTCCGCGTCTGGCCGGCTACGGCGTGCGGGAACGGCCCAACGGCAAGATAGGGATCGAGGTGCCGATGCATGCCTTCCGCGAAATCCGCACCGCGCTGCGGTGCAGGGTCGGTGGCTTAGCATGGCTGGACCGCAGCCGCGGTGCGCGACCGGCAATGAAGCCAGTGGAACCAGCCGAAGTGGTGCGGCAAGTGCTGAATTCCGGTAGCTTTGGCAAGGAAGTGGACGCGATGCACGAGCGAACTGCCCGCAAGCTCCTCGATCTGCCAGCGTGCCGGCTGCAATACGAATCGCTGGAAGACGGACTACGGCTGCTTGCCGAATTTGGGGTCGTCCTCGGCGCCGGGATCGCATCGGGAGGCGCTGCGTGATGGACCGATCATGGGCACGCCACGTTTCGGTTGATAGCCAATGACGACCGCAGCCTTAACTGGCACGCGGACGAACCCTTGGCCGGCATGCCCCGCGCTTCCCGGCGGTCCCGCGGCGGCGCTGGCGGCGCTGCATCTTGGCGAACCGGAGTTGCGCGCCATCCGGCGGCTCACCGACCGCGACTGGCGGCAGGCTCTCGATTACTGCGACCGGTCGCACCTGACGCTTGCCCTGCGGCGCACCGCGCGGAACGCCATGCCCGACTGGGTGCGCGAGCGGACCGATTGCAACGCCGCGCAGAACCTGGAACGCCTGCGCCGAACCGAGGAGGCGTATGGCGCGGCGGCGCGGTGCCTATCGGCAGGCGGGATCCAGTTTCTCGCGTTGAAGGGCATCACGCATTGCGCGCTGTTTGGAACACGGCCAGCCGACCGCGTGCAGTACGATATCGATTTGTTTACACCGCCCGAGAGCGTCCACGCGGCGGAAGCGGCCTTACATGGCTTGGGCTATGAGCGAATTCCGCGGATGGAGGACTTCCCTACCGATCATCTGCCGACGTTGATCCGCAAGACCGGCTGGGAATGGCGCGGCGATTTTTTCGATGTCGATATACCGCTGTCCGCGGAACTGCATTTCCGGTTCTGGAACGATGCCCTGGAGCGGCTGCCAGCTCCGGGCACCGAGGAGTTCTGGGGCCGTCGTGGCAAGCTGCGCATGGCCGATCTTGAACTCGATGTGCTGTGCCTGCCCGACGCGCTGGCGTATGCCGGGCTGCATTTTCTGCGACACATATTGCGCGGCGACACGATCGCATTTCACGCATACGAGATTGCCTGCTTCCTGGATACAAGAGCCGAGGACGATCGATTCTGGAACGAGTGGATCTCGCTCCATTCGCCGCCGCTGCGCCGGCTGCAAGCCGTGGCGTGCCGATTGGCAGCCGAGTGGTTCGGATGCCGGCTCGCACCCACATTGGAGCGGGAGATAGCCGCGCTGCCCAGCGCCACCGAACAGTGGTTTGCCGATTTTGCGACTGCCCCGGCGGCATCGGAGTTCAACTCCAACAAAGACGAGCTGTGGCTGCATCTGAGCCTCATCGAGACGCGCCGCGATCGGTGGAGCGTGGCACGGCGGCGACTGCTGCCCGGGAACCTGCCGCGCGACGGCGGCGCGGTTCACGTTCCGCGGAGTGAACTGACGTGGCGCAAGCGTGCGCGTTACAAACTGCGGCATTTGGCGTACGTGGCACGGCGGGCGCGGCGTCATGCGGTGTCGCTTGCGGGAACCGCACTGTCCGGCGCACGGTGGTGGGGGCGGGCAAACGGGCTGAGCAGTCAGTTCTGGATTTTCCTGGCGACCGCCGTCCAGTTCAACCTTGGGCTTTTCATCTTTTTCCTGCTGTACAATTTGCACCTGCTTGACATTGGTTACCGCGAAGACTTTTTGGGCGTGGTTGGCGCCAGCGCCACCATCGGGTGCATCATGGGCACGATTCCCGCCGCCTTTCTGGTGCGGCGTTTCGGCCTGCGCAGGGTTCTGCTTGCCGACATCGCGGGCACGGCCGCGATTGTCGCGATGCGTGCCCTGGCGACTTCGCGGCTGCCGCTCGTCGCGCTGGCGCTCGGCGCCGGATCGATGTTTTCCGTTTGGGCCGTGGCGATCAACCCGGCGATCGCCGGCGTAGTCGAAGAGAAGCACCGCCCACTGGCCTTCAGCGTGTTCTTCGCCGTCATGTTCTCGGTGGGGATCGCTGGCAGTTACGCGGGCGGTTGGCTGTCCGCCTGGCTGCACGGCAAGCAGACCGTGCTGCTGCTGGCCGCGTTCCTTGTGGCGCTGGCGCTGATTCCAGCGTGGTATCTCAAATCGAACCAGTCCCCGCGAGAAAGCGCAAAGGTCTATCCGCGCAGCCCGTTCCTGCTTCGGTATCTGGTTGCGTTTGCGGTGTGGAACCTGGCCACCGGGAGTTTCAACCCGTTCGCCAACGTCTACTTTGCGCATCTGCGTTTCTCCACCGAGCGCATTGGCAGCGTTTTTTCCGGCTCGCAACTGGCGCAACTGGCCGGCGTGCTGATGGCCCCGGCAATCTTCCGGAAGGCCGGCCTGGTGACCGGCATTGTGTGGATGATGGCCGCCACCGCCGTCGGGTTGGCCGGTCTGTCAACTCAATCGACCGCTACGTCGGCCGTGCTGGCATACGGGTGGTACATGGCTTTCCAATGGATGAGCGAGCCTGGACTGAACGCGCTACTCATGAGCCGCGTTACCGAGCGCGAGCGCGGCGGAGCTTCCGCGCTCAATTACATGGTGGCCTTTTCCGCCCAAGCCGTGGCGGCGCTGGCTGCCGGCCGGCTGCTGGCCCACTTCGGTTATGGTGTGGTGCTCGCCGGCTCGGCGCTGCTGGCGGCGGGCGCCGCGGGCCTGTTTCAGACATTGGTCAATTCGCGCGCGGCGGAGCCTTGTGCGGCGCACTCGATCGTTGCCAGCACCTCCTGATGGTACCGTTCGAGCGTGAAGCGCCGGCTCCACTGTTCCCTCGCAGCTTTGGACATTCGCGCCAGCCTTTCCCGCGGACCCGTCAGGAGTTCGATCGCCAGCGCCGCCATTTGCTCCACTGAGTCCACCAGCATACCAGGCAAGCCGGCGACCACCTCCGGGATCCCTCCGGACGGAAAAGCGATCACCGGCACGCCGGCCGCGTACGCCTCCAGAATTACGCGCGGGGTCGCCTCGGGACCGGTGGATGGCACCAGCAATAGATCGACTCCCCCTAGAGCCGCGTCGACATCGGAGACCCAACCCGTGAATTCGACGGGAAGGCCTGCCGCCTTCGCGCGCACCTGGGCGGCGTAGCGCTGCGCGCGCGAGTCGGAAAACAGCGGTGCGCCGCACAAGACGAAATGGCACTCGGGCAGCGCGCGATGAACGATTGACGCAACGCGTAGGAATTCGCGCTGTCCTTTTTCGGGCGCAATCCTGCCGATGCAGCCGATGCGCAGCGGACCCTCCCGCCGCCGCTCAACCGCGCGCACGCGGCCCGCCACGCCGTTGTAGATGACCTTCACGCGCCCCGGGGGAATGAACTTCGTCCACGGCTCCGCCACGAATCGGCACGCGGCAATGACCGAAGCGTCCGCGCGGCGAAGTGACTTGCCTACTAACCATCGTGCCAGACCCGCGATGTAACTGTGGGAATGAAAGACCACGGGCACGCGCAGGCCCACCAGCGCTGGCAGCAATCGCGGTCCATTCACGTAAACCAGATCGGCTCGCATTTGTTTCACCAGCAGCCTGACTTGCCGCGCCAGGCTCGGCGTTCCTCTCAGGAAGCGCAGCGCGTCCACCGGCGATTTGCGGCCAAAGCTGAAGGGACCGCAGTCTACTCTCGAAGTCTCAAAACCCAGCGCGCCGATTTGGCCGAACAGCGGGCCATCGCCGGGCATGCCCACAGCCGCGTCCCAACCGCGTTCCCGTATGGCGGGCAGTAACTCCACCAGCGCTTGCTGCGCGCCGCCTGGGTCGCTGAACTGGTCCAGGATGAGCAGCCTCATGCGCGAACCGCCAGCGCCAACACCCAGAAGTACACCGGGAGCACGCGCCAATAGGTCAGCAAATCGCCGGAGGCCATTTGCACCACTTGTCCCGACCAGAAGCAAAGCATCCAGGCACCGAAAAACGACCGGCGCGCATCCGGGGACTGCGCCTCGCGCCGCGCCGCACGCAAAATGGCGACGTTCAGCCAAATCAAAGCGGCCAGTCCGCCGATGCCAGTTTCCACCAGCAGGCTGAGGTACATGTTGTCGGCGATGACTGTGGTACCCAGGTAACCGCTGTACGGCAGCGTTTTGTAGCCGACTCCGAACAGCAATTGCCATGGATGGGCGGCGATCCAGTCCACCAGGATTCGCCAGCTTGCCACGCGTCCGGAGAGCACGCCTTCGGTGGATGAGAAGAGATACTGGGCCGAAGCTTCCAGGCGCAGCCAGTACATCTGGATGAATGCCGGAAAGATCTTCCAGGTGAGCATTGCCACGGCCACCAGACAGGCTGCCAAGGCCGGCGCGCGACGCAGCAGCCGCAGGCGGCGCCGGTTCAACCACGTAAGCACCGCCAGCGCCACCATCACATTGACCAGCGATCCGCGGGAAAACGAGAGCACCAGCGCGGCGAAGAAAGCCGTGCCGCCGGCCGCCATCGCCTTGCGCGAGACGGGTGCATCGGCCCGCGGCCGAGAGAGACTCACGGCGATCATCACCAGAAAAAATGCGCAGAAATTGCCCAGCGTGCTGGCCTCATAAAACAGCCCCTGCGCGCGGCGGTACACGCCGGAATCGAGCCAGACAAACTGTGGCCCATAGCCGGCGGGGGCGGGAAACTGATAATAGAAGTCTACGCACGCGAACAGCGCCGCAGCCACCGCAGCCCCGTACAGCCAGCGCGTGGCGCGAAACGGATCGAAACCGGTCGATGGACCGTTCGCCGTGTAGAGGAAGACGTAAACCGGAATCGCGAATAAAGCCACTCGCACCAGGCTGCCGGCGGCGATTTCCGCGCCGGAGTTCATGGCTGCCACCGCCGTGCTTGCGGTGAGAACGGCCGCCAGTGCCAGCAGCGCCGCGTTCACCCCGGACCATGCGAAGCGCCAATCGCGTAACCAAATCAAACCACAGAACAGTCCCCAGGCAGCCAAAAGGAGAGAAGGATGCGGACCCGAGTCGCCAACCGCGATCGGCAACGGCGGCAGCAACAGCGCCGCCCCAAGAAACGCGGCAAGCCATCGCGCCGGCCGCCCGAGCGTCCACCACGCGAAGGGAACCAGCGCCGCGGGCGCCGCCAGAACTGCCTTGGCGCCCAGGCCCGGAACCACCGCGACGGCGGCGGCCCACCCGCCCGCCAGAGCAGTCCAGGCCCAACTCCTGTACGATTCGGAACGCACGACGGAATTCATCGGCCGCTCTCGCCGACCGCGTGAAACCCACCGCGCCGCGACTCCGCCCGCTGCACCTGGTAGTTCATCTCCAGCGTGAGGTAGACAACCGGGAACAACAGGCCCAACAGCAGCGCGGCTGCCAGGTTGAGGGGCAGATTCGGCGAAGAGGGCCGCTCCGGAACAATTGCCGGGTCGATGATTCGGAGCCGTTCGCCGCGGTAGCCGGATTCGCCACGGGCCTCGCCGAGCCGTTGCTGCATGGCGGTCAGTTCGGCTTCAGCGGACTTGCGCTCGGATTCCAGATTGTCGCGATCCGCCAACCGTCGCGCCAACAGCTTCTGCTCTTCCATCTCCTGTCGATCGACGGCAATCAGTTGCCGCCGCAGTTCCTGCAAGCGCGCTTGTGAGGTGCCGGGGCCCATGCTGGCCGGGACCTGCAGAGCGCGGTCCGCGGATTCGGCAATCTCGAGTTCGGCACTTGCGATCCGTTGTTGGATGCTCGACCGCAGGCCGGCCGTCACGGCCAGGTCCGATTGCAGTGCGTCCACCGGCTCGTCGGCCAACACATGCGACCATGCGGCGTCGGTCTCCTGCAAGCGCGCCCGAGCGCGGTCTTCCTCCTGAGCGGCGGCTTCCACGAGGTCCCGCGCACCTTGCATCGCGACGGCCCGATTCATTTCCACCGTCTCTTCGGCCAGGAATCCCGCGAGCGCTTGCGCCCTCCGCGGATCCGGCAGTGTCGCGGCGACCTCCAGAATCCGGGTGTTTCGCACGATTTCCACTCGTAGGACGCTCTTTTGCAACGATTCGATAGGGCGGTTCCCGAGTAATCCCCGCAGGCCGAAGCGTTCCACGGCCTTTTGAAAGAGACCGCCCGCAGTGGCAAAACGTTCGTAGGTTCTGAGCGATTCCAGGTAAATCGGGCTCACTGCCATGGCGGCGCGAATGTCGGCTCCCGCCGGAGGATCGATGACGATACGGGCCGTCGCGGTATACTGGCGAGGCATCAGGAGCGTGACAACCAAAGCGAGAGTTACCGCGATCGCGCAACTAATCGCGATCAAGCGCCATCGCAACTTGATGTAACCTACGTAACGAAACGCGTCCGTCGTATCCGTCATCTTTGTATCTTGAGCTAGTGTAGCTTATATGACGTTCTTAGCAGCCCTGGTTATCCCGCTAGTAGCGTTAATTGTTACGCCTGGACTGTTATTTTACTTCGATGTCACTCCTAAGTTAGGGGTTTTACTGGTCTTGACGGCCGCGCTGCTGGTTGCCTGGGCCTTCCGGAGCCCGGTCCGCCTGCGCGGATTCCCATGGTTCTCCGCAGCGCTACTCTTTGGACTTGGCTCGTTGGCCCTATCCACAATCCTCTCTTCCAATCCGGCGCTGTCTGTGTACGGCACCGCGTGGAGGCGCTACGGAGCGCTGTCGCAAGCCTCAATCCTGGCTGTCGCTTTTCTCATTGCCAATCATATTGCGGAGCGGCCGGAGCGAGCCGCAGCCGTCCTGCGCGGGATTTCAGCCGCTTCCTGGCTCGCCGCCATTTACGGAATTGCGCAGTACTGCGGGTGGGACCCGCTGCTTCCGGCCGCGGCGTATCACGTCGGGGAAGGTATTTGGACGATTGTCCGGCCTCCAGGAACATTCGGCTATTCCAGTTACTTTGCCGTTTGGCTGGATATGGCCTGCTTTGCGAATTTGGCCGTGATGGAGACCGATACGAATGTAACATGGCGGTGGATCGCCGGCGCATCGGCAGTTCTATCCGCGTGTGCGATGTTACTGAGCGGAACGCGCGGAGCCTATTTGGGCCTGATGGCTGGTGCCGCCGTATGGCTGCTCTGGAGGGGGCGCCGCCCGACGCGGCGGCTGGTCGCGGGCTTGGCCTTGGCCGGCTTACTCGGGCTGGTCTTCTACTTCTCGCCTGTGGGATGGCAACTGCGCAGCCGGGCACGGTGGTTCGCCGAGGACCCATGGGGCGGTGCGCGGCTATACCTATGGCGCGACAGCGCCCGCATGGCCGCCAATCGGCTGGCCATCGGGTATGGGCCGGAGGTTTTCGCCGTGGCATTTCCGCACTATGAGTCGCAGCGGTTGGCGGCGGCCTATCCCGACTTCGCTCATGAATCGCCGCACAATATCTTCCTCGATGCATTGGTGGCGCAAGGCCTTCCCGGCCTGACTATGCTCTGTTGTATTTGCGCCGCCGGGTTCGCGGCAGCATGGCGTTTACGCGCGAAGAAGGGCGCTCTCAGCGGTTGGATTGCGTCAGCTCTCACAGCGGGCATAGTCAGCCAGCAGTTTGTGGTGTTCACGATACCCACGGCGTTGACGTTCTACACAATCGTCGCTCTCGCAGTTGGGCTAGCGTGCGAGCCGGCCGTGGCGTTGCGGCGGAGGTTCTCCAGATTGCCGGCGCTCGCAATTGCGGTGGCGCTGCTGGTCTTCGCTACGCGCTTCGCCAGAGCGGATCGCGCCTTGGCGCTGGTGCAGCGCGATATCGAATCCGGTGACGTCGCGTTGGGAGCCGCTCACTACCTCGAATACGAACATTGGCGGCTTCCGGGAACCGCCGCCGACCTCTGGTATTCTCGTGCATTATTCGACCTGGCACACCGGACCAAGAGCCCGGTAACTGGGTTACACGCCACGGTCGAAGCTGGGAGAGCAGCGCTGCGGGCCACCAGAACGGCGGAATATCCGGCCAACGCCTGGTATAATCTGGCGGCATTCTATGCTTCACAAAACGACGCCGCCGACGCCGAGATAAGCCTGCGCGCAACGATCGCCGCCAATAATCGGTGGTTCAAACCACACTGGACGTTCGCTAAGTTGCTTCTTATCGAATCTCGCCTGGACGAAGCACAGCGAGAAGCCGCTTTAGCTGCAACGCTCGATGGCGGCAAGTTTGCCGAAGTGACCAGTACCTGGCAGGAGATCGTTGCGAAACAACGCAAAAGCGCAGCGCAAACTAAGTGAACTGCCACAAAATAGTCCTGGCAACCTAGGTAAAATGTGGCTGCGAACAGTGGACAAACAGGCGATCGCACTTAGAATAGAAAACAGGAGAATCCAGATGAAACTGGTTTTGAAGGCTCTGCTTACACTTACATGTGCGGTCGTGGCGTTTTCCCAGACGCCCGTTGTGGCACCGGGCGGAGTGCTGAATGCGGCGAGCTTCGCTACGAATCAGGCAGTAGCTCCGGGTTCGCTGGTTTCGATCTTCGGGAGCAACCTCGCTGCCAGCCTGGCCCAAGCCGACTCCATTCCGCTTTCCAGTTCGCTCGGCAATGTGAGTGTGACATTCAACAACATAGCTGCGCCGCTCCTATTCGTATATCACAATGCGGCAAACGGCGATCAGATTAACGCCCAGTTGCCGTATGAGGTGGCCGACGGGGTCGCACAGGTGATCGTCACACGTGGCGGGAACTCGTCGGCTCCAGTAAGCCTCAACGTCATATCCGAAGCGCCGGGCATATTCACAGTAGCCTCCGGACTTGGCCAGGCGATCGCATACGGCAACAGCGATGGGCAGATCGCCGCGCCGCCCGGTTCTATTTCCGGGTTGACCACGCACCCAGCCGCGATCGGCGACCCAACCACTCTGGTGATTCTCGCCACCGGCCTCGGCGCCGTCAATCCCCCCGTAACCACGGGAAGCGGTGTCACCGATGGCCGGACTCATCCCACGGTGGTGAATCCCACGGTGCTGGTCGGCGGTGTTCCGGCGCAGTTAGTCTTTTCCGGGATTCAGCCGCAGTTCCCGGGAGTGTACCAACTCAACATCATCATCGCTCCCGGTACACCCACGGGCGATGCAGTCCCATTGCAATTGGTGATGAATGGAATCACCACCACGGATAAAGCAACCATCGCAGTCACGAATTGATCCCGCAAGCCTGCGGCCGGCGGGCCGGGCAAACTCCCGAACTCGCCGGCCGCTATCCGGCCAGCAAGATACCAGTCGGTCTCACAACCCCGGGCGTGGCGTTACCAGGAGTTAGTTCCACGCAGCACTTCGGGGATCGCGTGCAACAGTACCCACAGGTAAGTTCGTAGCGACCGATTGCGAACCAATTTCAGATCCAGGTTGCGGCGCTCGGCGTAACTGAGCCGGTTGCGTCCCGACACCTGCCAAAGCCCCGCCAGCCCCGGCTTGACCTGCAGGATCTCGTCCGCCGCGGCGCCATAGTGCCGGTCGAGCTCAGTCGCGGTAAGCGGCCTGGGGCCAACCAGCGACATCTCGCCGGAGATCACATGCCAAAGCTGGGGAAGTTCGTCCAAGGAATGGCGGCGGCAGAATCGCGCAAAGCAGTTCGTGACGCGCGGATCGAGATCCCGCTTGTTCTCAGGTCCCTCGTCGTCGTGGATGTATTCGATCCAACGAGGACCGTTTTCCGGCAGCGGTGAGTCGTGGACCCACATGGTGCGGAGCTTGAGCATCCAGAGTGTCGATCCGCACCATCCGACGCGGCGGTGGGCGATCAGCGGGGTGCGGCGCGATAGGAGCGACACTGCCAGCGCACTGGCGCCAAGTACCGGACTTATCGCCGCGAGTAAGACGGCGGAACCAACTCGCTCACCGATCTCGACCGCTTGCCACACCAGATCGACGGTGGGCGATGTCTCGCGAACGATTCCGATCGAACCCATAGTTACACCTACCGCGATGTTAGCGTCGGCCATTTCGAAGCTTGTTGGAAGGGTGTAAACAGAGCGTAAAATCGCGTCGGCAACAAGAGTAGTGGAAGATTGGCGGAAGCGGCGTCAGGCCGGCAGGCGGATCAGGAAGCGGGCTCCGAGGCCGGTGGCAGAGTCGGCCCAAATCTCGCCGCCGTGCTCGAGGATGGTGCGCTTCGACAGCGCCAGCCCAAGGCCCATGCCGTGGCGCTTCCCGGCGCTGACGAATGGCTCGAACAGATGCGGCCGGACTTCGCTGCTGATTCCGGCGCCGTCGTCCTCCACTGTCACGACGATTGAGTGGTCCGCGGATTCGGCGGAAACGCGGACGTGGCCGCCGTGCGGCAGGGCGTCGATGGCGTTGGCGATCAGGTTCTGGAAGACCCGCTCGACGGAGGGCCGGTCCAGCGTGAGTTCGATCCCGGGAGGAACATCGCACGCAAGAGAGACGCCGGGGCGGGCGGCGGCATCGGCAAGCGAATCGCAGGCGGCGAGAACCACGTCTCGCAAGCGGCAGGCTTCGCGGCGGCGGGTGCTTCCGCGACTGGTGTCGGCCAGCTCCTGCAGCATCTCGAGAATCCGCCGCGACGAGCCGTAAATGCTGGCTGCGAGCTTCCTTACCTGGTCGACGGAGAGTTCGCCGTCCACCAGCATTTCCGCGCCGCCATAAATCGCCGCCAGGGGGTTGCGGAGATCGTGAATGATGGAGGTGGACAGGCGGCCGACGGTGGCGATCCGCTCCTGGCGAATCAACT
>CAZFOP010000051.1:0-13370 GCA_964520085.1 uncultured Solibacteraceae bacterium
GCCTTGCCCCTGCGCCTGCCACACGGCGTGCAGAATGCACTTGCGTACGCCTTCTAAGTTGCGGTCGGCGCGGCCCAGGTGATCTAAGTTGGCGGGCACGGAATACTGAATGTTCTTGTTTTCGCAGCCGCCGCCCTTAAGGATCAGCTTGATCTCGACGTCGTCCTGTTCCCACTGTTCGAAGTGCATGACCGGCGTTTCGGCGCCCAGGTTGTTGCCGCTGTTCTTGCCGGTGATCGAATCCACCGAATTAGGGCGCAGTTTGCCCAGCCGGGTGGCCTCCGCCACGGCTTCGCGAATGGCCTGCTTGAGGGCGATCTGGTTGAAGCCGACCGGGGTGTGGATCAGGAAGGTGGGCAGGCCTGTGTCCTGGCAGATGGGGCCTGCATCGTCGTGCGCCATGTCGATGTTGGTGAGGATGATGTCGAGGGCCTGCGAGGACTGCGTCCCCGGCGTTTCGGTGGCGGCGGCGAGCCCCATCGCATTCCGCACGTCCGGCGGCAAGTTGGTGGATGTTTGGACAATAAGTTCCAAGAGACTGTTGGCGAGGAATTTCATAGGTGTGACTCCATTTTAAGCCATGGCTAGTGAGCAGCGCAGGGAGAACCGATATAGGAGCGGCCGGGCTTCGCCCGGTTGGCAAGCTAAAGCATGCCCCACCAGCGTGGTTTACGGTGTGGCAGCGGCGTTCGCCGCTTCCTCGTAAACGGTGGCGAAGAAGTCGCGCGAACTGGGCGAACAGCCGATGTGGAGCGTATCGCGGCCGACTTCGACAAAGCCGAGATAACCGTCGTCGCCCAGATCGTCAAGGATGAAGCGCAGGCATTCCAACTCCAGGGGAGGCAGGCCCGAATAATCGATATCGAATACCTGCCCGGAGCTGTGAGCCGCCTCGTCGCGCCGGTTCTGCAATTGATCCAGGTCCTCCGGCGCCACCAGCGCGGTGACCGGCAATGGGCGGAATGCCTGCTGGCTCGCATCTACGGCCTCGAAGAGGCGGCGCGTCTCGAAGGCAATGTAGAGAAGGGCACCGAGCGTGGCGGGAGACGCGGCGGCGAGTTGATCGCCGCTATCGGCCGCGGCGCCGGGAAAGCGCAAAGCGTAACCGAAAAACTCGGGCCGATCGAAAGGTTTCGCCAGACGCTTGCCGAAGTCCGCGCGAATGTCATCGCTCGAATGGTAGATCAGGTCCTCGCGCTTCAGCCACACCGAGAGGCGATGCGGCGCTCGGCCGACGGTGTTGAAGTCGCTCTTGTTCGCATCGGCGAGCGCGGTGAAGGCAGCCGGGTCGGAACGGTATAGAGCCAGCAGTTGAGCGGCGCAGAGGATGCGGAAATAGTACGTGGGCGAGTAATCGCGCTGCATCTGCTGCTGAATGGCCTGATAGAGCTCCCGGTTCCAGGCGGGGCTGGAGGAAAAGTACATGCGCGGCACGGTGATCTCATCCTGCGGAATGCCGTGCGCGCGGCGGGTCAGTTCCTGCATCTCGGACACGCAGCCCTGGCCGCAGTGATAGGCGAAGATGGCCCAGTCGCGTCCGCCGAAAGTGCGCTCCATGCCCGCCAGGTAGTGGGCCGCGGCGGGGATGGCGCGTTCGGGAATCAGGCGCTCGTCGCGGACAATCACGGTGTAGGGCGTGCGGCGGCTGATGGTCTTGTACTTCGCCTTGCCGCCGGCGCTCTTGACGCGCACCTTTACTTTGACGGTGCGGTAGCGGGTGACATGGCCGACCTTGAGGCCCATGGTCCGCGCGGTATCGAGCGAGATCTGCATGATGCCGCGCGGGCTGCCCGCCCAGCTTTCGGCGCTGACGTCGCCCCAGCTTTCCAGGTAGGCGATTGCCTCCAGTATCTCTTGCGGGAAACCGCTGGCCGCGGCGGCGGAACGGAAGACGGCCTGCAACTTGGGATCGGCGGTCACGCGTTTCGCTCCGGCCACCGCCTTGGGTTCGCGCATGATGATGAAGGTCTGCGATTCCACCATCAACTGCGTGCGCGTGGACAGCGCGTCATCGGAAAGGCCGTCGCGCTCCACGCCGATCCCGGCCAGCTTGTGCTCCGGAGCGAAGTAGCCGGAGGAGGCGGCTTGGGAAAGCGAGGCCAGACAAACCAGAAAGAGCGCTGCGAATTTCATAGCTCCTTCCAGTGTAGTGGGGCGCCGGGGCGCGACGGCAGTGAACCGTAAGAATTCCGGCTTAGCCAAGCTTGGCAGCCTGTGCCACCGCTTAATGTTATACTTTTGGCGCAGCGCATCAATCGCCTATCAACCGGTGCGGACGCCGGCTTTTCGCGTTCCCTGCCGGGCGTCGGCTCACCCTAAAGGGGGTGTTATGGGACTCGATCTTATATTTATTCGTGTAGTTTTTATTCTGATTCTCTCTCTCTCCGCCTTTCTCCTCCATCCGGCTCAGGTGTCACCATGGGTTTCGACCTTGGGCGGCCTCGTGCTGGGCGCTGGTATCGTTTCTTTCGAAATCCGTCTGGAAAAAATCAGTCTCACTCGTCTGATTGGGGCTGCGGTCGGTTCCATCCTGGGGATTGCAGGCGCCTTCCTGATGTCCCTGGTGGTGGAAAAGGCCTTGCCAGGCCAGCCGATCCTGCCGGTTTGCCTTCTGTTGTGGATGACTTACGTGGGACTGGTGGTGGGTGCCAAGAAGGGCGACATGCTCAACCTGGCGGCGCTGGGCGGCGTCTTCGGCGGCGAGAAGAGCTCGCAGAAGTCGTTCAAGATTCTCGATACCAGCGTGATCATCGACGGCCGCATCGCCGATATCGCCGAGACCGGCTTCCTCGATGGCGTGCTGGTGATTCCGCAGTTCGTGCTACACGAGTTACAACTGGTGGCCGATTCGGCGGATTCGATGAAGCGCAACCGCGGACGCCGCGGCCTGGATATCCTGCAGCGCATTCAGAAGATGACCCACCTGGCGGTGAAGATCGTGGAAGAAGATTTTCCCAATGTGCGCGAAGTGGACATGAAGTTGATCGAGCTGGCCAAGATTTACGATTGCAAGGTGGTCACCAACGATTTCAATCTCAACAAAGTGGCCCAACTGCACGGCGTGGAAGTACTGAACATTAACGAGCTGGCGAATTCGCTGAAACCGATCGTGCTGCCCGGCGAGATCATGCGGGTCTTCATTCTCAAAGAAGGCAAGGAATACAACCAGGGCGTGGCTTACCTCGACGACGGCACCATGGTGGTGGTGGACAACGCCAAACGGCTGATTTCGAAGACGGTTGACATCACCGTGACCAGCGTACTGCAGACCACCGCCGGGAAAATGATCTTCGGCAAATACGATGAGCGGCAGCACGGCAACATCGTCGCCGGGCACGAGCGGCCGGTGCGGAAGGGCGAGCCGCTGCCGGTGGCCAGCGTCGCGGGCGAGAAAAGCGCGATAGAATCGTAGGACACATGAGAGTCGCCGTAATATTGCCAGCGGCAGGGCTTGGCACGCGAATGGGCAAAGGTTCGGCCGAAAAGACCGGCACCAGCCGCAAGCAGTTTATGCTGCTGGAAGGCTCACCCATCCTGCTGCACACGGTGCGAAAATTCGCCGCATCGGATCGCGTAAACGAGCTGGTGGTGGCAGTGCGCGCCGAAGACATAGACTGGGTCAGCGCGATGCTTTCGGCCGAGTTAAACGGCCGCAAGGTGCGCGTGGTGGAAGGCGGCAACAGCCGTCAGCAATCGGTCGAAAACGCGCTGCACTCGCTCGGGCCGGAGACCGACCTGGTTGCGGTGCACGACGCCGTGCGGCCGTTCATCGACACCGAAATCATCCACCGCGCTTTCGACGAAGCGGCCGAAACCGGCGCCGCCATCGTCGGCCTGCCCGCGGTGGACACGGTCAAGCAGGTGAATCGCGGCAACGGCAAGACGCGCGTCCGCTCCACGCTGCAGCGCGACAACCTGGTACTGGCGCAGACACCGCAGGTTTTTCGCTATGAGTTGCTGGTGCGAGCCTACGAAGCGGCGCGCCGCGACGGATTCATCGGCACCGACGAATCGAGCTTAGTCGAGCGGCTGGACGTGGAAGTGGCCGTGGTGCTGGGTAGCGACCGCAACATCAAAATCACGCGTCCCGCCGACATGGAACTGGCGCGCCTGTTCCTGCACGAGGACGCCGCCAAGGAAGCCGTCGGTTGAGCGAGACGCGCACCGGTCTGGGCTGGGACGTGCACCGCCTTGCCGGCGGGCGCGCCCTCATTCTGGGCGGCGTCACCGTGCCCAGCGAGATCGGCCTGGAGGGCCACTCCGACGCCGACGTGCTGGCCCACGCCATCACCGACGCCATCTTGGGCGCTGCCGCGCTGGGCGATATCGGCATGCACTTCCCGGATTCCGATCCACGCTGGAAAGGCGCCAACAGCCTGGTCTTCCTGCGACATGCGCGGCAACTGGCGGAGGCCGCCGGTTTCCACATCGTTCACGTGGATTCGACCGTGATTCTGGAGCGCCCCAAATTGAAGGACTACCGCGAGGAGATTCGCGAGCGGGTGGCCGCCACGCTCGGCCTCACGCTCGACCGCGTCTCGGTGAAGTTCAAGACCGCCGAAAAAGTCGGCCCGGTCGGGGAAGGCCGCTCTGCCGAAGCGCTAGCTGTCGTCACCATCGAGCGGTAATAGTGGCGCGGGCCTCCAGGCCTGCAGAGCCAAGAGTCATCTCGGCTTTTCTTCATCCTGCCCGCAATCCCGTCAGCGACACCACTCCCCATGGGCGCGCCTCCCATGTGCACTTGTGTGCGCTTCGGAGCCGCGACCATAGGGAGCGGTTGCTGCAATAAAACCGAATCTCGCGGGCGAGTGACCTAGCTGGCCAGCAGGCACATCCGGCGTGCGGCACGGCGGGCCTTCAGACGCTCATTGGCCTTCTTCTGCTTCTCCGCCGATACCACGGTCTGGCATGCATCACAGCGTTTCCGTATCCGCGACCGCGTGACGAATTCCGCGCCGCAGCGGCGGCACTGCTTCTTCATGGTCTCCTCGAGCGGGAGAATGCCCGGCTTCTTGGGCAGTAGATGAGAATAATGAAAATCGCAATGATTCATTACCGGAACCTCGCAATCTTGAGTGAAGATGGGAAACTGACGGCAGACGCGCTTTTTGCAAGCGAAGCGGCGCGGGAGGGTGGCGCTGCAACGCAGGCGAAAAAGGTGTCGGACCGCATTTTCCCGTAACTGGGTGATACTGCGCAAACAGGCTTACAACTGGGGGAAAAGCCCACACCTGTCATGAAGCGCAAACTCCTGCGGCGAATCGGAAGGGTGTGTCTAATGTGCTGAACGGTAGGGACTTCGACTGACGGGTCAGCTTGTCTTGGACCACCCTCGGCAACTTCCAACCACCCGCCATCGTCATGGATTCCATATAACGTGCACGCCACCGGCCAGTTCACGCGACCGGCGCCGCTTCGGGACGGTACAACTGGTCCGCCTTCAAAAGCTCCCAACGCAAATGATTGATGTAAAAAACCAGCACCGCTTCCGGCGCCGTAGTTCGAAAGTTTTCGTAAACGCGCCCTTCCCACCCTTCCGTGAAGTAGGGTTTAGCGTCCATATCTTTCGCAAAGAATCCGTTGTCATGCGGCACGCCCAGAAAATCGAGCACGGCAATGATCAGGTCCAGGTGTGATACCAGCACCGCCTGCGCCAAGTCCGCGCCAAACGCCGTATCGCCTTCCATGATCCGCGCCCACAGGCGCGGCGCCGCTTTGCGCAGAGTCTCTGTGTTCAACTTATGCAAGCGCGCTCGCACCTTGAATCCCTCGTAAATCTGATAGGTCCGCAGCTTGCCGATCGAGATACCGCGCAGCAGTTGGGCGAAGCCTTCCTCACCCAACCCGCTATACAGGTCCGAAATCTCCATGAATTGTAAGCCTATCATGAACGGCGCCCTCGCGGAGGAGGGGGTCCGATAATCCCACTACCCACGTTTGCGGGCATGGGTGAACGAATGCGCTTTGCGGCAGCTGCGTCTACTCCGCGCCCTGGCTGCGGGCGGCTTTGGCTTGCCGGATCTCCTCGAGCCGCTCGGCGATGCGTTTTTCGATGCCGCGATTGCTGGGGAAATAGTAGCGGCGTCCGGCGAGCGACGCGGGCAGGCATTCCATATCCGTGATGGCGTCGGCGAATTTGTGCGCGTGCTCATAACCTTCGCCATAGCCCCACTCCTTCATGGCGCGAGTCGGCGCATTGCGCAGGTTCATCGGAACCGGCTCGGCAATCGTGCTCTCCACGTCCGCCGCCACCGCGCCCAGCGCGCGGTAGCTCGCGTCGCTCTTGGGCGCGGCGCAGAGGTAGATGGCGACTTGCGCCAACGCCAGGTCGCCTTCCGGAATACCGAGAAAATGGACCGCCTGCATGGCCGCGATGGCCTGTTCGAGCGCGCGCGGATCCGCCAGGCCGATGTCTTCGATCGACATGCGGATCAGGCGGCGGGCCAGATACAGCCGGTCCTCGCCGGACTCCAACATCCGCGCCAGCCAGTACAGCGCCGCATCCACATCGCTCGACCTCACCGATTTGTGCAGCGCCGAAATGAGGTTATAGTGTTCCTCGCCGCCCTTGTCGTAGAGCAGCACCTTGCGCTCAATAGCGGCTTCGAGCGCGGTTTCGGTAAGTACACCCTGCGATGCAGCGGCGGCGGCTTCGAGCGTGTTGTAAGCCTGCCGCGCGTCGCCATTCGAGTAGATGGCGATCTGTTCGAGCAACTCGTCGGCCGCTTCGAGCTGGACCACCGGCAGCGCGCGCCGCAGCAGCGTCGTCAACTCCGGCACGCTGAGCAGCCGCAGCGCGTATACGCGCGAGCGCGACAGCAGTGCCGAGATCACCTCGAAAGACGGATTCTCCGTGGTAGCTCCGATCAGGATGATATCGCCACGCTCCACATAGGGCAGAAACGCGTCCTGCTGGGCTTTGTTGAAGCGGTGAATTTCGTCGATGAAGAGGATGGTGCGCCGGCCGAGGCGCCGCAGCTTTTCGGCGTCCGCCATCACCGCTTTAATTTCCTTCATGCCGCTCAGCACCGCGCTGAACGGGATGAACTCGCAGCGCGTGATGCGCGCGATCAGCTTGGCAAGCGTGGTCTTGCCGACGCCAGGAGGGCCCCACAGAATCACCGAAGTGAGCTCGTCGCGCTCGATCTGGCGTCGCAGCGGTTTCTCCTGCCCCAGGATGTGCTCCTGGCCGACGAAGTCTTCCAGGCGGTCGGGGCGCATGCGTTCGGCCAGCGGACGCTTGGCATCCGGAGCGGAAGGCGCGTCGGGCGTGGGCGGAGTGGAATCGAACAGGCTCACGCGCGGACGGTCCTTTGCCGCCGGGCTTCGTAGAGCAGAATGCCCGCTGCCACGGCGGCGTTCAGCGACTCAACGCCCACCGTGGGAATCGAGATGGCCTCCGACGCCGCGCGCAACAAGTTGCCCACGCCGCGCGCCTCGTTGCCGATCACCAGGCCACAGGGCCGCGCGAAATCCACTTCGGCCAGCGCCCGCGTGGGAGCCGCCGGGCGCGCGGGTACGGATGCAAAAAGCCGCACCTGGTTCTGCTGCAATGCCGCGCGCGCCACCGCGGCATCGATTCCGGATACGCAGGGAACGCGAAACACCGAACCCGCCGACGCGCGAATCGTCTTCGGATTGTGCGGGCTCACCGTGCCTTTGACGAACAGCGCGCCGGTGGCGCCAAACGCTTCGGCGGCGCGCAGAATAGCGCCGGCGTTGCCGGGATCCTGCAGGCCGTCCAGCACCACCACCAGCGGGCAATCGCGAAACAGTTGTTCGATCTTCCATTCCGGCGGACGCACCAGCGCCATCACTCCCTGCGCGGTTTCGGTTCCGGAAATGGTTTGAAAAAGGTCGTCCGGGAGCACGGCAAGCCGCACACTGGCTAAGCCGCGCACGTGCCCCGTCGCGTCCGCGCGCACCGATTCCGCCGCCAACACGACCTTGACTTCGCACTGGCTTCGGATGGCCTCCTCGAGCAGGTGAAACGTCTCGGCCACGCACCAGCCATCGGCCGTCAGGCTGCCGCGCGCGACGGCGCGGCGCACGTCCTTGACCAGCGGGTTGGCGGCGCTTGCTATGGTTTCCGGCCTGGCCATACGTTTACAATGGTTCGGACGTTCAGATTATCGCAGATGAAACGAGTGGCATGGGCCGTAGGGCTGGTGGCCCTGGTGGCGCTGGCCGTGCTGGCGGTTTCTATCGCTCGCGTAGCCAACCGCATCGAACGGCAATCGGCTGTTGACGAGGCGCGGCCGGCGGACATCATTCTCGTGCTCGGAGCGGCGGAGTACCATGGACGGCCCTCGCCTGTGTTGCGCGCGCGCCTCGACCACGCGCTCGACTTGTACGCGCGCAAGCTGGCTTCGCGCATCATGACGACAGGCGGCTCCGGCGGCGAGCGGGTCTTCACGGAAGGCGGAGTGGGCCGCGCGTACCTGATGAGCCATGGCGTGCCATCGGAAGCCATTGTGGTCGAAAGCGAAGGCGAAACTACCGTGCAATCGATCGCCCTGGCCGGCGAAATCATCCGCCGTATGGGCCTGGAGTCGGTGATCGTGGTCAGCGACGGATATCACATTTATCGGGTGAAACGGATGCTGCAATTCCGCGGACTCCAGGTGTACGGATCGCCGCGCAAGGACCGCAACTCACCGCCACGCGAGCGATGGAATTATCTGCGCCAGGCCCTCGGCTACATATTGTGGCGCGCCGGCGTCGGTGTTTGAGGCGCCGCCGCCGGGCCGCGAACCGGGTAGAATCGTAGCGATGGCCACCACCGGGCCGGATGTTGCCGAGACGATCCTCGCGCTGGAGCGTGCCGCGCTCCAGCGCTGGGGCCAGGGCGATCCCGAAGGCTTCCTGGAGATCTCGGCGCCCGCAGTCACCTATTTCGATCCGTTCACGGATCGCAGGCTCGACGGGATCGCCGCGTTGCGCGCCCTGTACGGCCAGCTTCGCGGCAAGATCCGGATTGACCATTTTGAGATCGTCGACCCGCGCGTCCAGGTTGCCGGCGATGGGGCGGTCCTCACGTACCGTTTCAAGAGCTATGGTGGTGAAGGCTCGATGCATTGGAACACAACTGAGGTCTACCAGCGGGACGAATCCGGGTGGAAGATCATCCACACGCATTGGGCGCTTCATCGGCCGCGGATCGCCAGCTAGCTTTGTATCAGGGCACGGCTTCAGTCGTGCCGCAACACATCGGCAGCCAAAGGCTCCAGCCACCGAGGCTTTCCCAAGTCCGCGAGGGCTGAAGCCGAAAGCTTTCTCCCGATCTTACGGCACGGCCAAAAGCCATGCCCTGATACAAAGCCTCTTGAAGGAGCAAAGCCGTGTGAACCCTATACTCGAATTGATGCGAATTCACTTGGAATCGAGAGCTTCGCCATTCCTGGTTCGGACACCTATGCGACGCGGCGCGTACGAACCCACTCTCCACTCGGTCTATACTGCAAATTGACCTTGCGCCAATCACGACTGTTTTGGTGGTTGCTCGCTGCCGCGCTGGTGGCCACGCGGATGTGCCACACCGGCATTCTGTGGGAAGGCGACGCGTACCCGCTCGCCGGCGCGCAGCAGATTCTGCACGGCAATGCACTCTACCTCAGTATCTGGTTCGACAAGCCGCCGCTGCTAGCGCTCGCGTATCTGTTATTCGGCGCGTTGCCCGGTTGGCCGCTGCGGCTGGCAGGCGCGTGCTATTCGTTCGCGGCATGCTGGATCGCCTACGGATTCGGCCGCGAACTGTGGGGCGAGCGCGAAGGCCACTGGGCGGCGGCGCTGCTGGGCTTCTCGCTGTGCTTCGATTTCCCCTCGGCGGCAATCCCCGTAGCGTCGGACCTGTTGATGCTAGCGCCGCACCTGGCGGCGGTTTGGCTGGCATCGCGGCGTCCGTTCTGGAGCGGCGTGCTGGCTGCGGTGGCGTTCTGGATCAACCCCAAGGGAGCCCTGGTTGCCACGGTGTGCGTGGTGTGGAACCCGGCCGGCGTCGTCGCGATGGCCGCCGGCTTCGCCGCGGTAAGCGCTGCGATGCTGGCGTGGCTGGCGGGCACGGGCGCGTTGGAGCCGTATTGGGAACAGGTGTGGCGCTGGGGGCGCCTGTATGCCGCGAGGCCATTCGAAGATGCTCCACTGCGCAACGGCATAGTGCGCACGCTCGGCTGGGCCGGCTTCCACGCTGCGATCGTGACGGCCGCGACGTGGTGTTGGATCGATCGGAGCCGCAAGCGTCAGGGAGCGGGTGCTACAACTGTCACGGAATCACGCCAGATGGCGCGCTGGGCCGCGTGGCTAGTCATTTCCTTCGCGGGCGTTGCTGCGGGAATACGTTTCTTCCCGCGCTACTATTTCCTGCTTCTGCCGGCAGTGGTGATGCTCGCGGCGCGCGGCTTCACGCTACTAAAGCGGCGCGCGCGTTTCGGCGTATGCTTGCTGCTATTGATTCCGGTGGTTCGTTTCGCTCCGGCGTATGTGACCGCGGCGCGTGGCGGGGATTGGCGCGACACCGCCATGGATCGCGATAGCCGAGCCGCCGCTGCGCTGGTGTGCGCCATGGCGAAGCCCGGCGACACGCTTTTCGTCTGGGGATACCGGCCGGAGGATTACGTCTACACGCGCCTGCCCGCGGCGACGATGTATCTGGATTCGCAGCCCCTCACCGGCGTCCCCGCCGACCGGCACCTGACGCAATCCGTACCCGTCGAAACCGAAGCGCCGCGCGAACGGCGCGCGGAATTGGTGCGCAGCTTTCCCACCTTCATCCTCGACGGCCTGGGACTTTACAATCCGCGCCTGGCTATCGGCAACTACCCCGACCTGCGCGCGTGGCTGGCGAATTACCGCGAAGCAGGCCGGACGGGCGGGACGGTGATCTATCGGAGAGAGGCTGGGGCAGGCTCGGCGGCACCGAAATAGGTTTGTCGAAGCGAGTCTCCTCTGTCGCCCATAGACCAAGGGCACGCTGCGAATCGCGGCCCGTACGCATGTTCTATCGGCTGGCACCGGCACGTTCGGTTAGCGTGGTTTCCACCAGGTACTCTCTTCACGACTGGAGGTTCCAGACGGCGCACCCAGGCGCCACGTCCAGCGGCGAATCATGCGCGGTCGGCGCGACTATACTGGGAGCTTGACCGCCGCATCGCCCGGCGGCACACCAACTGACTCCCGATGCGGATCACGATAGACGCGCTGCCGCTGCTGTTCCGAAGTGCCGGAGTGAAGAACTACCTGTACTACTGGATCCGGCATTTGCAGCGCGAGCCTGCGGCGGATGTGCGTTTATTCCCGTTCTTGGGAGAGGCCTCCGGTTTGGATCATCGCAAAGCTCTGGCGGGGCCAATCGCGACGTTTTTCCGGCTGGGTCTTTTCTTCCTGATGAACCGATTGCCAGCCAGCTTCTCGCAGCCGTGGTTTCCCGCATCGGACGTGTTCCATTCGACGAGGGTACTCAACCCGCCCAGGCGGGCGAAGCTGACGGCCACGATTCACGATCTGACCTGCTGGATTCTTCCGGACGCTCATTTGCCGGCCAACGTCGAGTTCGAGCGGCGCTACGCGGAACGGATCTGGAAACGCGCCGATGGCTTGATTGCCGTCTCCGAGAGTTCCCGCAACGATGCGGTGCGGCTGTTGCGCATTCCACAAGAAAAGATTGAGGTCATCTATCCGGGAATTCCGGAAGCGTACTTTTCGGTT
Organism: uncultured Solibacteraceae bacterium; assembly: GCA_964520085.1. Taxonomy (GTDB): domain Bacteria; phylum Acidobacteriota; class Terriglobia; order Bryobacterales; family Bryobacteraceae; genus Bog-375. Next base: position 11,704 of record CAZFOP010000051.1, read on the forward strand.
GACCGGCGCGACGTAGAGCGGGTGCGCGCCCGGCTGCGGCTGGATCGCCCCTATCTGCTGTACGTGGGAACCATCGAACCGCGAAAAAACGTGGACTTGCTGCTGGACGCATACGGCGACCTCAGAAGCTCGACCGCAGGCGAGTTCGATCTCGCGATCGCCGGTTCGTACGGGTGGGCGAGCGAGGCGACAATGCACCGGCTGAAGAGCTCGCTGCCCAACGTGCGATACCTGGGCTACGTGCCGGAAGGCGACCTGCCGGCGCTCTTCGCGGGCGCCGTTGCTTTTGTTTACCCCTCGCTTTACGAGGGATTTGGATTCCCGGTTGCGCAGGCGATGGCGGCCGGTGTGCCAGTGATCGCATCGGGCGTCTCGTCGCTGCCGGAGATCGCGGGCGGCGCGGCCGTGTTGATCGACCCGCGCAGCCGAATTGAGCTGCGGGATGCGATCGAGAACCTGCTCACGTCGCCGAGTCGGCTCGCCGAGTTGAGCGAGAGAGGCCGCGCACAGGCACGGAAATTCTCGTGGCCGGCGGCGGCCGCACGGTCGCTGGATTTTTTTGCGCGGGTGGTTGGCGGATCGGCCGCCGCCGGGTAGATCTGGCGAAGAAAATGGAACCGGCCGCTGCACGTGCCGGCGCCAGTTTACCGTGCGTTCCCGGTGCCCGTCCGGAAGCTGCTGCCAGCGCATTCCCGCCCGCTTGCGCCAGTGCCTTCCGGTTGGTTACATTGAATAGGGATCAACCCAAAGCGCGCCCGTAGCTCAGCTGGATAGAGCGTCTGGCTACGAACCAGAAGGTCAGGTGTTCGAATCACCTCGGGCGCACCATTAGAACCACGTACAGGCTCTATGCCGGCCAAAGGGGCCCCCCAATACCAGATCGATCCACCACACAATCGCATGCTGGCGGCGCTGCGGCGTCGCAAGCAGGAGCGCTACGATGACGTTTCTTCGTGGGAAGGATAGGTCGGCGGAACGTAAGACGGTGTTAGTCGCCAACGCCACGAGTGGCGGAGGCTTGGCGTTCCTGAAGTCCCTTGCCGCCGCTGGCTATAGGGTTATCACGGCGGACTTCGAGGCTTCCTGGCGGGGCTGGCGCTTACCTTCCTCGTGCGATCACTATTGGTTGTCGGCGACGAACCAGCGGGAGTTCGAGAGCAGTCTACTGGACTTGGTGGACCGCGTTCGGCCCGATGTATTTCTGCCACTGGGCAACCGCTTCGTGTTCATTGCGAGTAAGAATCGGGATCGGATTGGAGCCGTGACTGCGGTCAATGTCCCGCCACTGGAGAGTTTCTTGGCCGCGTATAACAAGGGCGTTTGCATGGCCGAGTGCCGGCAGCTCGGGATCCCGTGCCCCGCTCTGTATTCGATCGAGCAAGCATCCGGCGTGCTACAAGAAGACCGCGAAGCTGTGCTAGTGGTAAAACCGGATTGCGACTGCGGCGCTGCCACGGGAGTGCGCTACGTCCGCAATCGCGACCAACTCTTCGCGGCTGTGCGCGAATGCGAGGCGCGGTTTGGCGGCGCGGTGGTGGAAGAATTCATCCCAGGTGGAGCGGAAGCGGACAACGCGGTGGTCTTACTGTTCTCGCCGCAAAGCCGGCTCATCGCCGCCTTCACCGCGCGGAAGATCCGGCAGTGGCCGGAGAGCGGTGGGCTGGTCG
>CAZFOP010000052.1:0-13340 GCA_964520085.1 uncultured Solibacteraceae bacterium
CCATTCTTCGAGAAATGGGGGTGGTGCGGCGGGGCCGAAGTGGAGCTGAAACGCGACAGCCGCGACGGCCAGGACAAGGTGATTGAGATCAATCCACGATTCCCCGGGAACCTTCGGTTTCCGCTTGAATGTGGACTTGGCCTGGCGGTGTTAGCGGCGGACCCGGCTCCCGCTGGTCAAGCTGTCCCCAGTGCCCTTTTCCCCAGTTGGCCAACTCTTCCCAGTTACGCCACGGGCGTCGAATATTATAATCCTGGCTTGGTCCTTCGGGTCTTCCTCTCCCAACTTCGTTCTGGCGACCTGAGGGGCGCGGAGTTGCGAGAAGGCCTGCGGGAAATGTGGGGAGCGGCATCGACATTGCCTCGCCTTTTGTGCGACCGTCTGCCATGGCCCGGCAGGGCGCTAGCCCGGCGTCAGATTGCATCCAGCACCTCGGCGTTATTCGAGATCGACGCGCACACCTCCGATGCTCTTCGCCAGGAGCCGTTCGTGTGACGTCATAAGAACGGGGAGAACCGGAACGGTTCGGTCTCTTTTGCGACTCCGTCGCCGTCTAGGCGATACTGGTCACGAGCCATCGGCTCCGTTTGGATGCGAATTCTCTTTCTCTCCCCGCGCCTGTGCCTTCCGCTGCTAACAGGAGCGAGAATCCGCGAGTATTATCTCGCGCGTGCCCTGGCGCAGCATGCCGAGGTCACATACGTGAGCTTCATTCAGCCCGGTTTTCCGGAGCCCGAAGCCGGCGAACTCGAGTTCTTTCGGGAAGTCGTGCTGGTGCCGCTTCTGGGGCGCTACAGTTTGCGGAAGATCGTACGCGGGTTGGCGGGGCGCCAGCCTTTGAGTGTGCTCAACTATACGACCGATGAAATGAAATCGGCTCTGGCCCAAATCGCCGCGCGCGGCCGCTTCGACCTGGTTCACCTGGATAGCTGCCACATGGTGGAATACGTGAGGCTGATCGAAACGGTCTGGCAAAGCCCGGCGCGCACGGTCTATGACTGGCACAATATCGAATCCGAGCTGATGCGGCGTTTCGCGGACAACGTGGATTCGCTGCCCAAGAAAGTGTATGCCAATCTTACGGCAAAACGGCTCGTGCGTCTCGAAAAGCGGATCCTCGGCAGCGGCTTTGGGCATCTGGTGTGCAGCGCGCGGGAGAAGGAGAAACTGATCGAGATCGCTCCTGGCGCGCGCATCGCGGTGATCGAGAATGGGGTGGATACGGAGAGATTCACGCCGGTGGCCGAGGCGGCGCCGCGGCAGCGGCTGGTGTACGTGGGCGCGATGGACTTCCATGCCAACATCGACGCGGTTTGCTGGTTCACGCGGGCAGTGTGGCCGGCGATTCACCAGCGTTTTCCGGAATGGCGGCTGACGCTGATCGGCTCCAATCCGGCGCCGGCCGTGCGGGAACTGGCGCGGCAGCCTAACGTCGAGGTCACCGGTACGGTCCCCGACGTAGTTCCGTACTATCGCGACGCGCTGGCGGCGATCGTGCCTCTGCGCACGGGCGGTGGAACGCGATTGAAGATTCTGGAGGCCATGGCGGCGGGCATCCCCGTGGTTTCCAGCCGGCAGGGAGCCGAAGGCCTGGCGGTTACTCCCGGCCGCGACATCGATATAGTTGACGACGACGGGTGGCTGCCGGCGCTGACGGCCATTGCGACCGAACCCGGCCTTTGGAACGTGCGGTCTCAGACCGGCCTGGCCCTGGCGCGCGGGCGTTACGACTGGCGCCTGTTAGGCGAGCGGACTTACGAAGAGTATCGTTCCTGGCTGGCGAGCGCAGCGGTGTAGATCGCGACCAGGCGCCTGGCCCGAGCTTCGGGAGTGTGCCGGGTGAGAATCAGTTCGAAGGCGCGCGCGGTAAGGTCACGCGCCAGGGCCTGGTTCGCCAGCAACTCGCGCATCGCCCCGCATAAGGCGTCCGGGTCCCACGGCGGGACCAGGAGCGCACTGGCGCGGTCGGCGACGATCTCCGGGATGCCTCCCACCGCGGTCGCTACGATCGGCACTCGCGCCGCCATGGCTTCCAGCAGTGCGTTGGGCGAGCCTTCCGAAAACGAGGAGAGCACAGCCAGATCGGCTATCCCGTAGTAGGGTTCGGCCGTGGGGACCTGTCCGGTCAAAGTGGCCATTTCGCTCAGGCCGAGATGCCGGATCGCGGTCTCGATCCTGCCGCGCTCCGGCCCCTCGCCCACGATGAGCAGGTGCGCGTCTCGGGTGCCCGCGTCGACCAATTGGCCGAACGCCCGCAGCAACGCAAGATGGCCCTTTTCGCCGGACAGGCGGCCGACGATCAAAATCACCTTCTGGGCCGGATTGATCCCCAGCTCGGCACGCAGCTCCGCCGGAGCCTGCGGAGCGGTACCCCAACCGGGTTCTATGGCGTTGTGGACGATCTCAATCCGCGCACCAGGCACGCCATGGCGAATCAACTCCCGCTGAAACGGCTGGCTGACGGTCACCACACGCGACGGCGCCCGCAGCGACCAGCGGTCCAGTTGATTGTACAATTGCGCCCGCAGGTCCGGCCACGTGTAGCCATGATGAAATGCCACCCAGGGCGCCAGCCGGTTCAAACCCGATTTACGCAATAGAAAATGAGACTTCACCGCATGGCTTTCCACCACGTCCGGCTGAAGACTTCGACCGAGCGCCGCAAGCAAGCCGATGACCCTAGCATCGAACCGGTGGGCTTCGGGAATCGGATAGACGGGAATCGACATCTGGCGGGCAGCCTGAAGGAAAAGGTCGGGCTCATGCGGGCGATGAAAGGCGGCGATGGACACTTCCACCAGTGGCTGGGCGCCGCCAGAACGAGCCATGCGGGCGAATTGCAAGAGGTTCTTGGCCGGTCCGGTGATGCTGGTGGCCTCAATGACGGCCAGCACTCTGATGGATTTCATCGCCACGCCGAGTTTACCAAAAGGACGCCGCCCGGAGCGGGATGTGTCCGGCAACCGCTGCTGCGCCCCTTTTGGCCTTTCCCGCGGCGAACGTACTATGATGTACTACTGGATCGTACCGGAGGGGATTGACTTGACAGGCCTGGGAACCTCACGTCAGACTTTAGGTTACGATCGATAGCCAAACGAATGGCCGACAGGAGCGTGAATAGGTGTCTACCGTGAAAATGCCGCGCCTGGCAGCACTTATCTTCTTGGCCGCGCCGGCCTTCGCCCAATACTCGGGCCCCGCGATTCTCTCTCGCGGCGACGCTCCGGCAGCCATGGAAGCGCCTCAGATCGATTTCATTCCCTTCCTGTCGTTGATGGGCGTGTACGATACCGGACTGAACGGCGTGTCGGTGAATTCCCAGGGCCAATTGGCGAATAACGATTCCGAAGGCCTGGAACTGGACTTTGGCATTAGCGGCGTGCACAGTTGGAAGCACACCAAGGTACTTTTGAACTATGCGGGTGCGGTTCGCGAGTACTCGAGTGCCACTTACTACTCGGGCATGGACAATTCGTTGGTGCTTGGCATCACGCACCAATTCTCAAGGCATCTCACATTGCAACTGAACGAATCCGCGGGCGAGTTCGCTCAGACTTATGGATTGGCGGGTCTTTCCCCAACCGTGCAATTCGATCCCACGACAACTTATACTCCCACCACCGATTTTTTCGATAACCGAACGGTTTACGCGGACAGCCAAGCCCAGATGATCTACCAGAGGACGGCCCGGCTATCCTTTGCATTTGGCGGCGATTGGGACTTGACCCGGCGCCGGTCGAGCGCTCTGTACGGAGTAACGGGCGAGGATGCACGCGGGGATGTGCAGTACCGCATATCCAGGCGGTCGACGATTGGCGCCAACTACATGTATACGCACTTCAGCTATAACGGTTTGTTTGGCTCGTCGAATTTCCACCGGTTCAGCGGCACATACGCCACGCAGCTTTCCGCAAGCTGGGAGTTCACTGGCTATGCGGGCGCGACACGAGCGGAAAGCGAGTTCCCTCAAGTGGTCACGCTGGACCCTGTCATCGCCGCGCTGCTAGGGGTCACGCAGGGATACGTCGTTACCCACAGCGTGAACTGGCTTCCGAGTTATAGCGCGCGTCTGTCTAAGACATTTGCCCGTGGCGTTGTGTATCTTTCCGGCGGCCACGTCATGACGCCAGGCAACGGGCTGTTTTTGACCTCCTCGGACTATAACGCCTCGGCAGGTTATTCCTATACGGGGCTTCGCCGGTTGGCCCTCAGTTTATCGGCGGGCTATGACAGGGCGCAGTCCATGGGCAACATTCTTGGCGAGTATGGGGACTATAGCGCGGGCTTGCAAACCAGCCGGCAGATCAGCCACCTGTTACACATGGTGGCCGGCGTCACCGCGCGCAAATACCAAAGCGGTAGCTTCGCGGCGTACAACCGGGTGATCTGGGACGCCCGGGTGGGGATCTCGTTTTCGCCCAGGGACATCCCCTTGCGAATCTGGTAGGGCGGCCGGCTACCTTACCCGCGCGCGGGAGCGCTCGCCGCTGTGCTGCATGGTAGGAATATAATGTGGTGGTTCGTCCCGAATGATCCGGCTATTCCGCGCCTTGGTTCCCGCCAGCACGCTCGGGCTGTTCGTATTCGAAGCTCTGCTGATTCTTTCGTCGTTCATCTTTTCCGCCTATCTGCTGTTGGAAGTGGACCCCACGGATTACTTGTCGAGCGTGACGGGACTGGCGAGTCTCTTGCTCGTCTGGCTTAGCTTTCTGCTCGGGATCCATTTTCAGAATCTCCACACGCAGATCCGCGCCCGGTCGCGCCTGCTGCTGGTGCAGCAGCTTCTGATAATCGGTGGTGCTGCGTTTATTCTCCAGGCGCTGGTCAGCGCGGTGGCTCCGGACCTGCAGATACCGCTTCACGTCATGCTGTTGGGCAGCCTGCTCTCGATCTTGGGCATTTTGGCCGGTCGCTTGCTATTCAGCGCCTATGTGCTCCCGCAGGTTGCCGGGGAGCGATGGCTGCTGATCGGGAACAGCAAATTATTCGATGGCATCGCCGATCATCTGGCGCGGACGCCGCAATCGGGCATTCAGTTGGCCGGGCATATTGAAGGGCACGCTCCGGCGGAGACCGCCAGCTCCGAGGCAGGCGGCGAAGGACAGGCGCGCAGCCTGGAAGACCGCATCGAGGCGTTTCGCCCCAACCGCATCGTGGTGGGATTCGAGGGCGGCCTGAGTTCGCGTCTGGCTCATGAGTTGCTGGAGTTGCGGTTTTCGGGCCGTGCCATAGAAGACGCCGCGGAAACCTACGCGAAGGTTTGCAACCGGGAGGGACTGGGCGGATTGAACGCGGCGCGCGTACTGTATTCGAAGGAATTTGAGCCTGGGGCACGCGCATTGTTCTTCCAATCCATCGGCGACCGCCTGATTGCCGCGGCGGTTCTCATCCTTCTGTCGCCGTTGCTGGCGTTGATCGCGGCCCTGATGCGGTTCTCGTCTGGCGGGGAAGTGCTGGAGCGGCAGTTGCGGGAAGGCCGCGGCGGGCCATTCACGCTGTACCGCTTCCGGGTGGCCGGCGGCACCGGGGCCGGCCGGATACTGGCGCGCACGGGTCTTTACGCCTTGCCGGAGTTTTTCCATGTGCTGCGCGGACAGATGTCGATCGTGGGGCCGAGACCGGAGCGGCCGGAGTTTGAGCGTGAATTGGCGCGGTACATTCCGTTCTATCCACACCGGCTCAAGGTGCGGCCGGGCATCACGGGCTGGAGCCAGATTCACATGAGACACCTGCCGGAGCCGCGAGATGCGATGGTGGAGTTGGAGTACGATCTTTACTACGTCAAGTACATATCGCCGACGCTGGACTTACTGGTCATCGCCCAGGCTGCCAAAGGCCTGCTGTTATGGGGTGGGCAGCCATAGCAGGTGCAATATCGCAGTTGCCGGAGATTTTGTGAGCCGATTCGCCGCGCCACGAGCCCACCTGCTTTTTCGACGCCTGCCCGCCGCCGCACTTTGCACGGTTTTGGCCACCGCGTGTGTCCCGAGGCTCGATGCGCAGAATGCCGACGCCGTGTTGCTGGTGGTGAACCGCCGAGATCCCGACTCTCGGGCTGTGGCGGACTATTACGCGAAGCGGCGCTCCGTGGCTCCGAGCCACGTCTGCCTGCTCGACACCACGTCCAGCGAAACCATCGACTGGCACACTTACATCACGCAAGTCGAGACGCCCATCCGAGACTGCCTGAAGCGGGAGCGCCTGGAGGAGCAGGTACTGTACATCGTGACGACCTTGGGTGTTCCTCTGCGGGTAGACGGCATGGGCGGATCGATCGAAAAGTCCGAGCAGTCTTCGGTGGACTCCGAACTTACACTGTTATACGCAAAGCTTCACGGAAATCGCTTTGATCGCGCGGGCGCGGTTCCCAATCCGTTCTTCGGCAAGCGCGACAGCCCGTTCCGGCACGCGCAGTTTCCGATCTACCTGGTGACGCGGCTGGCGGCGAACGATTGGGCGGATGTGAAGGCCATGATCGACCGTTCGTTATCCGCCCGGAATAGCGGCACATTCGTCATCGATACCAGTTCGCCGGCGAATGGCGATGGCAACAATTGGCTCCGCGAAGCGGCCCTGCTCTTGCCCGCCGGCAGGGTTGTGCTGGACGACACGCCCAACGTTCTCTATCGACAGCGCAACGTGATCGGCTATGCCTCCTGGGGATCCAACGACGGCGGACGCAAACAACGCTGGCTGGGGTTCGCGTGGTTGCCGGGAGCGATCGTGACCGAATTCGTGTCAACCAACGCTCGAACGCTGAAGACACCGCCGCCCGACTGGAACCTCACCACGTACACCGATCGCGAGCATTGGTTTGCCGGCTCGCCCCAAACGCTCAGCGCGGACTATATTCACGAAGGCGCCACGGGCGCTTCGGGCAATGTGTATGAACCTTACCTGGCCGGCTGCGTGCGGCCCGAGTACGTTCTGCCGGCCTACGCCCACGGCCGCAATTTGGCGGAAAGCTATTACCTGGGAATGCCATTCCTGAGTTGGCAGGGCGTGGTACTGGGCGATCCGCTTTGCTCGCTGGGAAAACCGTGACCAGCCGGGCGGGCGCTGCGGGTGCTAGTTCAATCCTCTGACTTCGAAGACGCGATAGCCTGGCCCTTGATGAATAAGCCGGAACAGGTTGGAATATGCGCGCTCCATCCGCCGCCATCGCTCTTCTTCCGTTGGGAAGAAGTACTCATACGGCACGGGATCGCAGACAACCAGGTGCCGGACGTTCTCGCGCGTCATGGTGGCCACGATGATTTGCGGATTGCCGGTGATTGGAAAACTCACGACTCTCAGGCCGCTCAAACGATGGACAATCTCAGATTGCTGAGCCATGACAGCACCATCCCCGGCAGTCCGCAGCCACGATGCGCAATCGGCCGAACTATGGTGACGAAACAGCGATGCATTCGGAGCCATGTTCGTCCGGGCAATGGCAGCTTGCTGAAACACGCCGACGGCAACCAAGATCCCGACGATTCCCTGCTGAATGCGCCGCGCGGCTACCGAAGCGAGCGCCGAATTCAGTGTCGCGGTAGCTCTGCCGAGACCGGCAAGCCTTACCAGGAAGATCAAGAGGATTGGCGCTGCAGCGAACACAGGCCAGAACATCACGGCAGCCCGCCCCTGCAATCCCGGCAAGCGAGCCGTTGTGATAGTCGCCACGGCGAGCACAACACCAAACACCGAAATTGCAGACAATGCGGCCGTAGGCCGTGTGCGCACCAAATGTGCGACGGCGATCATGCCCTGCCAGATAAGGACGAAGGCCAGGGGAGCGACCGGCAGCATGAAGCGCTGGCCTTCGTCGAATGGCCAAAGCAGATACACCGTAAAGTAGGCAAGGAAATACCAAGCGAGCAGCGCTCTCCGGCTATCGAATGCGCAGGAGACCAATCCGCACAGTAGCAACGCAAGAGTCATCACGGCTGGTGCCGAATACCAGCTCGGCATCAGGTAGCCGGCGCGTGTGAGCAGCACGGCGATGTGAGATGCCTGGACGGGAGCGTTTGACGCCCACCGAAGAACCATTCGACCGGCGCTTGCGGTTCCCAATTCAGGCCGATGGGAATCCGTTGTCAGGAGCACGCTCGCATAACTCCCCATGTGCTGGCCTCGGTAATCCCGGCGCTCCGCGTGCTTGGCCCACCCGATCCACCCGAAGAAAACCAGGAAGCCCGCCAGCGCAGCGAACGCGGCGGTACGCGAAGGGACGGATCGCCCCGAACCGCGGCGCCAGGCCCCGGTAACCAACCACGCAAGCAGGGCGGCGCATAGGGCGATCCCGGCAGATCGAAGAAGAACCGTTGCGGCCGTGGCCAGGCACAAGCCGATCGAAAGAAGCAAGCGGGCCGGCCCTGGTGCTTCTGGCCGGTCGAGGCGCATCAGACACAGAAGCGAAAGACCGGACATGAGGAAGAAGGGCGCATCCGACAGGACGGCCTGTGTCACCAGTTGAAACAGCGGAGCGGAGGTCGCAACCAGAAGGCACGAGGCACCCGCGGCGGCACGCCCCGAGTGTCGTCTCAGCACGAAATACCAAACGACGAGTGCCAGTGTGGCGAATACCGGCATAAGCCGAACGAAAACGTCATAACCCGCCTGGCCGGTAAGGGTAGTAAGGAACGCGAGCAGGAATGGAAAGCCCGGGGGGTACAGGGTGTGTGGTTTGAAGTTGAACTCGTAACGCCCGGTTGCCAGGATGTTATGCGCAAGTCCCATGTACACGGAGGAATCGGCCCCGTAACTCTCGACTCTCTGGACTGTCACGACCTGGAAAACGCAGAGGACAAGGAGACACAGGATAATCGCAGCATCGGCTCTGCCGAGCCCACTTTCGGAGCGAACCGGCCGAAACGCCCTCCCGATGATCTGGTACTGGCTGAGCCGCTGTCGTGTGAGGCTGCGGGTTCCGGCATGCTGCAAGATCGCCGTGGAGTGCTGCGGCACGCAGAAGAGGTAGCGCGATGACGGCTAAACTCTCAGGTGTTTATGCGCGGACGATGCGGCCACGCCAACCGGGCAGAGGATTGTTCGGCAGGTTGCGAGAAATCGGCGCATCGGCACGGACTCCCGGGCCGCTGTGGTGACCATTTTCGCCGGCCGAGTAGCGGCAGTCCCCGCTGCCCTAATTCGCACAAGCAGGAAGGTCCGGTCCACACGCAAGCCCGAACAGGATTGCCCGGTCGTTCTCCGCTTCAACTCGTAACCACGGCGGGTGCTTACCGGCCGCGAGCGAACGCAAGAACTGGGAGGTCCGCTGGCCGTCAAGTGTATCTGTGCCTGGAAATAGCAGAATATGGTGGGAGCCATAACGCAGCATCAGATCGTGGACGTCCTGTTCGGTCCAGCGAATGTTGCTGTAATCGGTACCGACCAGCCCCACCACTGGCCGACCCAGTCCGTACCCGACGGCTTGACCATCTGCGGATACCAGCACTCGAGTGTCACCATCGAGGATGACTCGCAACTTTCCGGAGACAGCCGACTGCACCTCGATGTGGCGTGCGGCTGCCTTGGTCAACGAGCTCCCGATCAAATTACTCGCCCCGTAAGCGATCACCATGATAGACGCCACAGCTATGATCGTCGTGCGTCTGACTGCGGGCTGCCATCTTGTGAAACCCGCGGACCCCAGAAGCAACAACATCGGTAGCAGTGGGACAAATATTCTCTCTCCAAAGCTGATATCGCTCGTAATGCCCAGATAGACCATTCCTACCGTGTATACTGCGGCATAGATCGCGAGGATCAAAACCGAAACGGGCTTACGCTGGCCTGGACGCCTCACAGCCACGATCGCCAGCGTGATCACACAGGCCAAGCAGACGGCGACAAAAGGCGCAGTTTGGCGTGCGAGGCCGAACCCGAAAAACAGGTGATACATCGACACGACGTATGCCTTGCCTATTCCGGCAGGATGAAGTACGTGCTTGGTGACGTACCCTTGCCACGAACCAACTAGCATTTCGTTTCTGATTAGGATTGGAGCCATACAGAAGCAAGCGGTGAAGAACGAAACAGCCGCCCGGGCAAACTGCGGCCAGCGGAACTGAATAAGGCGCAACACGCATAATAGAGCCAACATGCCAACCATGAGGAGACCGGCATAGCGAATCCAGTATGCGCCCGCAGCCAGTACCCCGCCAAGGACTGCGGCCGCCATCGAGTCCTGTGTTGCCGTCTGCGAAGCCTGGATTAGCAGTAAAGCCGCCATCGTCATGGCTGTGAACGCCAGCTCGGAACCTAAGGATGAGGAGAACGCCAACAGGGCCTGGTTCAGACACATCATCACCAGCGCAACACGGGCGGCTCCCTGATGAATGCCCAGCCGCCGCGCGAGTTGCAGAAACAAGGGTGCCAGCGCCACGAACGCCAAGAAGGAGACCACATACCCAGATGCTTCGCCGCTGAGACCTGTCGCAGACAAGGCCACGATGAGAAGAGAATAGCCCGGCGGAAAGTGTGTCGAAAACGCTGGCACTACGCCGGGACGAAGCTCCGTTTCATAGTAGGGTATGGACGTTGAGACACCGTGTCCGGTAGCGATATTGTTCGCCACGCTCAAGTACTGGTAGCTGTCGTTAGCGACGTTGACGCCTAGGACCCAAATCCGCAAGCCCAGACACGCAGCCGCCACCGACAGCCACACCGATGTTTCTCGAAGACTATACACGCCTGTTCTCACAAGGCTGTAGCTGGAATTTTCGCCGATTGTGCCTCTCCCTCCATGCTATCTCAAACCTCTCGATCCGACTTTGGACGTCTCTCAGGCAGGTCAATGTCTGTAACCCAGCCCCTTGGGGAACTGACCGAGAGCAGAGTCCCCCGTGGGACAGCGTGGTTCGCTATGCGCGGCGGTTAGCAGGGCCGATACGGTCGTCAGCCGGCCGTGAGGCTCAAGATCGATCCAAGCGTCGCGGCGAAACAGTTTCCTGAACGCCCGCAACGAAATCGAACCAATTCGCATCCCGAACGCAACCGATTCAGGACACTTTTGCCTTCTTGCGCGCTAGCAAGAAGACGTTGTCATGCAGATTGATAGACACGCTGGCCCGTCCCAGTCGTGTGCCCACAAGTCGCGCGGCAATCCCCTTCAGTGGACGGATTTCGTGGCTCAGCGTTTCCGCTGCGTACTGAACGGTGAACCTCTTTCCCAGAGTAGTCGCCTCAACCACCTCAAGACCGCAGGATTCCAGTAGGATGCACAGCGACTGCCGTGAAAAAAGGTTCAGGTGCTCCGGTGGAATTACCAGGTGCCACCTCACTCCGGCCACTTTCGAAACCAAACTGCCAGAGTCGGGTGTACTAATCGCCAGCACCCCACCACTCTTCAACAAGACGGCACTTTTTGTCACATCCCGCGCCGGGTCTTCCATGTGCTCGATTACGTCCCACATCGTGATCGCATCAAAACACGAATCCTTAAAGTCTTGTCCCACCAGCAATCCAGTCCGTACGTCGAACCCTCTACTTCTGGCCGTCTGGCTCGCATGGCCGCTCACCTCGACGCCCGATACACTCCAGCCTCGGGCGCGGGCCATGCCCATGAAGAAACCTGTGGCCGCTCCAACATCTAACAGCTTGCCGGCTCGTCCGGATATGCGGGCGATATGATCGAGATAAGCCATGAACGTAGGCACCATTGCCTGTTTGTCCCGGTCGTAATCCGGATAGCCGAAACCATGGTCACCCCCCTCGAAATAGGTTCTGGAATAGATCTGGTGAGGGTCCTCGGGCACCGGCCAAACAAAGAGATGGCGGCAAGCTTGGCAGCGGTAGTACGTATAGCCAGACTTTACCCAGCAACTCTCGGCAGTTGCTGAACAGATAATACACCTGGCGGTACGCGTGGACATATCGTGAAACCCTCTATTATTGTTGCTGGATCGCCGCTCCGTAACGCAGCAAGTGAGCTACTTCTTGTCGCTCTCGGCGAATCTGGCATCGCCCGCTGGACAACATACCTCGTAGACAAAACCAAAATCCTCCCGCTTGCGTAATCGCAAGCTGGCTCGATCCTGAAGCATTTTCTCGACTTGCCACGTGGGCTAAGCTGTGTACGCGCACGGCATGAAATGCGAATTACCGACCACGAAGGCATTGTACTCCATCACGTGGATGGGCAGCCGAAGGCTGAACAGCATCAAGTTGAGATCGCCCCTGTCGCTGCCGTCGAACTCCATTGCGTACTTCCGGCTGATCAAAGAAACGACGCGCGAGCGAGTCTCCGGTGGCGCGCAAAACTGAAGTTGCAGAAAAGAACCCTGCGCAGGAATACAGGATGAGGATGAGTCTCCGGTGGTTTTCCACAAACTCCGCGAAGCCCACCACCAGGCGCCTGCCAAAGGCCAGCCGTGGCTCCGTTACAGTGTCTGAAAGTATCCATCGGCACGTCGCTTGGCGGGGCATACCGATCGACGCCCGTGATCTTATAGCCCTTCTTCCCGAGTTCGCGGCTGATGTAGCCCGAAGCGCAACCGATATCCATCACCGGGGCTCCCGCAAGAATACGCAGTCATGCAAGAGTGTTAGGGCTTATATAAGTAAGCTTTGGCTGATCATTCGCAAGCTCCCAAGGCTGAGTAAGATCGATTGTGCGTTGATATAGGACACCGAGGTCCTGCGCCCACGCGAGCCACGCGGCCTTCACCACATTGAAACCGTACTTCACCCCGTTTACGTGACGGATCTCATTGCCGTAGAAGGTAGGGATAGCCTGTTCATCGACGCGGAGCGAAAAGACCGGGACGGGCTGAGTTGGAAAGAACCAACAGCCTGGACTGCGCATTTCATCCTACCATGTTCACCCAAGTCCTCCCGATACGCACAGCCGGTCCATCGCAACGCCTGCGCCACGTTCTTCTCGTGCTACACTGCCTCACATGCCGGAGCTTCGCGATGTGCCGGACTCGACGCCGCCGTTTTTGGGAAGCTGGCGACGCGTCTATGCGGCCGTGCTGGTCTACCTCGCGGTGGTGATTCTGGCGGCATACTGGTTCACGCGTGCCTACCGATGAGAGCTCTGGATTGGGTGGTTCTGCTCGCCTCGCTCGTCTCCATCGTCGCTTACGGCTTGTACCGCAGCCGCGGCAGCAACACGGTGGACCGCTACCTGCTTGCTGGCAAGACCATGCCGTGGTACGCCATGGCGCTTTCCATCATGGCCACCCAGGCCAGCGCCATCACGTTCATCTCGACGACCGGACAGTCTTACACGGATGGCATGCGGTTCGTACAGGCGTACTTCGGCCTGCCTATCGCCATGATCGTGGTCTGCGCGACCGTGGTGCCGGTGTTCTATCGCGCCCGCGTCTACACCGCGTATGAGTACCTGGAAA
>CAZFOP010000053.1:0-13171 GCA_964520085.1 uncultured Solibacteraceae bacterium
AGAAGAGTATTCCGATTTTCGCGAGGTGAATGGAATCCAGGTGCCTTTTCACACGTCGTATCACCAGGGTGGCAAGTATCTGGCCGAGTCCACTGTCACCAGTTTTCAGATCAATACCGGCCTCCGCGTGGAGGACCTGGAACGCCGCCAATGACTCACTCACATTGTCTAACCGTCAACCGCAGTTTCCGCGCTCTCGTCATGTCGCCGGTAGGGCAGACGATCGGTTTATGTCGTCTGTCAATGCGTCGTGCCGTGGCGAGGCCTGACAGACCACGAACGGCGATGGTCTGTCCTACCGGAGCCGCGTGTGCGGCTGCTGCCAAGCGAAGCCTTGGAACGGCGACGCGGTTGCTCTGCCTGTTGACCGCGGCCGCGTTGGTGGGTGGACTATTTGCGCAGCAGGAGCCGCGCCAGGAAACGCGCCAGGAGCGCGGCAAGCGCGTGGTCCAGGAAGCTCTGGCCGCGCTCGGCGGCGATGCGTTTCTGCGCATGGAGGACCGCGTCGAGACCGGCCGCGCGTATTCCTTCTACAACGCGAGAATCTCCGGGCTCGATGTGGCCACGGTCTACACGCGCTATCTGGCCCCGGCGCCGGGCAAGCTGTCCCTGCGCGAGCGCGAGAACCACGGCAAGAAAGAGGATGAAGGGTTCACATTGTTCAACGAAAGCGGCGCTTGGGAAGTGAACTTTCATGGCGCCAAGCCTCTCACCGACGAGCGTTTCGGGAGATACCAGGAGAGTGGCGTGCTGAATATCTTTTATATCCTGCGCCAGCGGCTTTCCGAGCCGGGCCTGTCGTTTTATTCGCAAGGCTCCGACGTCTTCGAGAATCAGCCGGTGGAAATTGTCGATATCACGGATGCCGACGGCCGCACGGTCACCGCCTATTTCAGCCGATTCACCAAGCTACCCCTGCGGCAGAGTTTCCGGCGCCGCAATCCGACCTATGGCGACTTCGACACCGAAGTGACAGCCTTCGCCAAGTACCATTCCACCGGCGGCATCCTGTGGCCCTTCGACATCCGCCGCGAGCGCAACGGGGACAAGATCTTCGAGATGTACTCGGCAACCGTTGAGATCAACAAGAGTCTCGGCGACGAGCTATTCACCCTGCCGGCGAATGTGAAATTGCTGCCGAAGGACAAATAGAGCCCGCCACCAGCGAGATGACGAGTGGGAACCGCTTGCCGCAAACGGCTGTGGTCGCTGGCGCGGCGGACTCGGGCGCTATACAATAGCGGTCTTATGAAGACTGGTGTGGTTCTAGTGCTCGGTTTGTGTCTTGCATCACCGATGGCGATTCCTCAGGAGCCGGCGCCGATCGAGGGTTTCACGGCGGAATCGTCGCGTGCCCAGCGCGAGTGGGAAGCCAAGTTCCGCGCGATTCCGGATCCGGCGCTGCTGCGCGCTTACATGGAGCGTCTCTCGGCGCGCCCGCACCACGTGGGGTCGGCGTACGACCGCGACAACGCGGAGTGGCTGCTCGCCAAGCTTCGCGAGTGGGGACTCGATGCGCACATCGAAAACTTCGACGTGCTCTTTCCCACGCCGAAGGAGCGGCTGCTGGAGATGATCGAGCCGCAGCACATCGTCGCGAAGATCGAAGAGCCGACCGTGGCGGATGACCCCACCTCCGCGCAGCACGGCGAACAGCTTCCCACTTACAACGCCTATTCGATCGATGGCGACGTGACGGGTCCGCTGGTGTACGTCAACTACGGCGTGCCGGACGATTACGAGACGCTGGAGCGGCAGGGCGTCTCGGTGAAAGGGGCGATCGTGATTGCGCGCTACGGCGGAAGTTGGCGCGGCATCAAGCCGAAGGTGGCCGCCGAGCACGGCGCCATCGGCTGCCTGATTTACTCCGATCCGGGCAACGACGGCTACGCGCCTGGCCAAACTTTTCCAGCCGGTCCGTACCGTCCGAAGGATGGCGTGCAGCGCGGCAGTGTGATGGATATGCCGGTCTATCCGGGCGATCCGCTGACGCCGGGTGTGGGCGCGACACCGGAGGCCAAGCGGCTGCCGCTCAGCGAGGCGGTGACGCTGACCAAGATACCTGTGATGCCGATTTCTTACGCCGACGCGCAGCCAATGCTGGCGGCGATCGAAGGGCGCGCGGTGCCTGCGGCGTGGCGCGGCGGGCTGCCGATCACGTACCGGTTCGGGCCAGGCCCCGCCAAAGTGCATCTGAAGCTGAAATTCAATTGGGACCAGAAGCGGCTCTACGATGTGATCGCGCGCATTCCAGGCGCGCTAGATCCGGACCAATGGATTCTGCGCGGCAATCATCATGACGCATGGGTGAATGGCGCGGAGGATCCGATCTCCGGGACGATTTCCGTGTTGGAGGAAGCGCGCGCGATGGCGGCGCTGCTGAAGCAGGGTTGGAAGCCGAAGCGGACGATCGTGTTCTGCCTGTGGGACGGCGAGGAGCCGGGACTGCTGGGCTCGACGGAATGGGTCGAGGCGCACGTCGAGGAGCTGGGGCGCAAAGCGGCGGTGTATATCAACTCGGACAGCAACGGGCGCGGCTACCTCGACGTTGAAGGATCGCACTCGCTGGAGCACTTCATCAACGGTGTCGAGCGCGACATCGCCGATCCGGAAACGAACGTCACGGTGTGGAAGCGGGCGCAGGCGCAGCGCCTCGCGGGAGAGGGCCGTGGGCCGTCGCAGGCGGACCGCGCGGAGGCGCGCACGCGGCCGGACTTGCGCATCGCCGCGCTGGGCTCGGGCTCGGATTACACGGCGTTCCTCGACCACGCGGGTGTCGCGTCGTTGAACCTGGGGTTCGACGGCGAAGATGGCGGCGGCATCTATCATTCCATCTACGACGATTTTTATTGGTTCACGCATTTCTCCGATACCAACTTCGTGTACGGCCGCGCGCTGGCGCAAACGGCGGGGACGGCGGTGATGCGGCTGGCCGACGCCGATCTGCTGCCGTTCGAGTTTCACGGGCTGGCCGACACCGTGCACCGGTACGTGGATGAAGTGAAAAAGTTGGCCGGCGATAAGCGCGAGCAGATTGTCGAACGCAACCGGCAGCTCGAAGACGGAGTGTTCGCCGCGCTGGAGGACCCGCAGTTGAAAACGGTGCCGCCGGCGAAGGAGTCTGTTCCGCCGTTTCTGAATTTCGCCCCGCTGGAAAACGGCCTGGCGGCGCTGGAACGCAGCGCGCAAGTCTTCGACGCGGCAGCCGCGCACGCTGCCGCAAACGGTGGAGCGGCACTGGTCCACGCGCAGTTGAGTGACGTGAACAACCGCCTGGCGCAGGTGGAGCGCGCGTTTCTTTCGAGCGCGGGTCTGCCCAGCCGGCCGTGGTTCCAGCACCAGATTTACGCCCCCGGCCTCTACACGGGCTACGGCGTGAAGACGCTGCCCGCCGTGCGGGAAAGCATCGAGCAGAAGCAATGGAAGCAAGCCGACGAGCAGATCGTGCACGTAGGCAAAATACTCGAAGACGCCGGCGCCGCGATGGACGCCGCAGCGACGGCGCTGAAGCACGCGACGGAGTAGATGAAGCATGGAGGTCGGACAGACGATCGGTTTTTGTCGTCTGTCAATGCATCCTGCCTATTGGGGTTCTGGCAAAGGGTCGTCATTCGTCCTCTGTCAATGTTGTGTTTTGTCGCGGCCTGACAGACGACAAAAACCGATCGTCTGTCCTACTGCAGCCCGCTGTAAGCTGAAGTTGTGAAGGGGATCCGAGCGATGGGCGGGCGGGCGCTCAGGGCGATTCTGTTGCCGGCGGTTTTGATCGCGCTAGCGGCTGGAGCGTGGGACGGCGTGGAAGCTCCGAAAAGCGCGCCGAGCGGCGAGTCGTCGATCACCATCGACTATCCGCAGGATGGGTCGATCTTCCCGCCGGAGATCGGGCCGCCGGAATTTCTTTGGCGCGATAGCGCGGACCCCATCGCTTTTTGGGAAATTGAAATCTCGTTCGCCGATCACGCGTGGACGATTCACGCGGTGTCGCATGGCGAGCGTCCGCGCATTGGCAAGATCGATTCCGAGTGTGTCGCCAGCACCAACGCGCCACCCACGCTCACACCCGAGATGGCCGCGGCTCATGCCTGGAGGCCGGATGCGGCAACCTGGCGAACGATTCAACGGCACTCGGTCGCCAGTGCGGCGATGGTAACCATCCTTGGTTTTCGCGGCAACGGCGGTGGCCAGCCCGTCTCGCGTGGCAGAATCGCGATCCACACTTCGCGCGACGCGGTGGGCGCGCCGATCTTCTATCGCGACGTGCCGCTGATGCCCTCGGAGTTGGAGAAGGGAGTGATCAAACCGCTGGCCGTGCAGGCGCTGCCGCTCGTCAAGTGGAGGCTTCGCAATGTGGGCGAACCGAGCAGTCGCGTGGTGATGGAAAACCTGCCGGTGTGCGCCAACTGCCATTCGTTTTCGGCCGACGGCAAGACGATGGGAATGGATCTCGACGGCCTGCAGGGCAATCGCGGGATGTACTTCCTGGCGGAAGTGGCGCCGGAGATGAAGGTCCGCAAGACGGATCTGATTCAGTGGAGTTCGCCCGAACGCAAGTTGCAAGGCAACATACGGATCGGCTTCATGTCGCGCGTGTCGCCGGATGGACAGCACGTAGTGACCACGGTCAACCCGGCCGCGATGGCCGGCGACGCGATGCCGCCGAGCAATTACTACGTCGCCAATTTCAAGGATTATCGCTTCCTGCAAGTATTCTTTCCCGCGCGCGGAATTCTCGGCTGGTACAGCCGGGAAACCGGCGTGCTGCGGCCGCTCCCCGGCGCCGACGATCCGCGATTTGTGCAGATGGGCGCGGTGTGGAGTCCGGATGGAGAGAGCCTGGTGTTCGCGCGCGCCGCCGCCACCGATCCCGATCCGCCGGGCGTGCCGCTGGCGAAATTCGCCAACGATCCAAACGAGCTGCAAATCAAATACGACCTGTACCGGATTCCGTTCCACGATGGCGCCGGCGGCGTGGCGGAGCCCATCGCGGGCGCGTCCGAAAACGGCATGAGCAACACGTTTCCCAAGGTCTCGCCCGATGGGCGATGGATCGTGTTCGTACGGTGCCGCAACGGACAGCTCATGCGTCCCGACAGCCAGTTGTACGTCGTGCCCGCGGCCGGCGGCGTGGCGCGGCGAATGCGCTGCAACACGGCGCGCATGAATTCGTGGCACAGCTTTTCGCCCAACGGGCGCTGGCTGGTGTTTTCGTCGAAGGCGCGCTCGCCCTATACGCAGATGTATCTCACGCACATCGACGAACAAGGCAACGACAGCCCGCCGATTCTGATCGAGAACGCGACCGCGGCCAACCGCGCGGTGAACTTGCCGGAGTTTGTCAACATTGCGCCCGATGGTTTGCGGCAGATCGGCGGTCCGGTGCTCGACTATTACAAGCTGGTGGATGGCGCGACGTATCTACAGAAGACCGGCGCGTATGAAGCATCCGCCGCGAAGTGGCGGCAGGCGGTCGAGCTGAATCCCGACGATGAATTCGCGCAGCGCAAGCTGGGAGCGCTGCTGATGATGATGGGACACCGCGAAGAGTCCGCGGCGCATTCGCACAAGGCCGACGAGCTGAAGCTACGCGCGGCGATCGAGGCCGATCCCACGTCGGCGCGCGCGCACAACGATCTGGGCTTGCTGCTTGCCGAGACGGGGCGCGCGGAGGAAGCCGTGGCGCAATTCGAGAAAGCTGCCGAGTTGAAGCCGGACTACGCCGCCGCACGGACGGGCTTGGGTAGCGCGCTCGCCAAGCTGGGCCGATTGGACGAAACGCTGGTTGAGCTGCGCAAAGCGATTTCATTGGACGTGCGGTATGCGCCAGCGCACTACGAGCTGGGGCTGATTCTTGTCCAACGTGGGGATGCTGCGGGCGCCAACGCAGAATGGCAGCGCGCAATCGACATCGATCCGAAATACGCCGAGGCGCACGCGCGGCTGGGCGACACGCTCGATGCGCAAGGCCGCACGGCGGAAGCGCTGGCACACTGGCGGGTCGCGATTGACTTGCAACCGAACGACGCAGACGCGCTGTGCCGCGCCGCCTGGGCGCTGGCGACATCGCCCGATGCGGCAATTCGCAACGGCGCCGAGTCCCTTCAGTTCGCCGTTCGGGCGATGGAGCTGAACGGAGGAAAAGACGCTCGCGTCTTAGACACACTAGCCGCAGCTTACGCCGAGAAAGGCGATTTCGCCGATGCCGCGCTGACCGCACGCCGCGCGCAAGCGCGCGCTATCGAAGAGAGCCAGCCCGCGCTGGCGGATGAGATCAAGAACAGGATTGCGTTGTATGAGGCGGGGCGGGCGTTCCGCGAACGGGAGGGTGCGGGCGCGCAGCAGTGAGTCGGGTCCGCCTCGAAGTTGATGTCCCACAAGCGGACTTCCGGGGCGCATCAGAGCAAATACGTTGCTGCCGTGGGGTGCAGTGGTGTGATAAACGCTCGTTATCACGACTCTCGGGCTTTGGCGAACACCGTCGAGGAGACGGCTCAGCCTCCTATATTCTCACCGGCAATTCGTACTGACCGGCCGTTGTCAAGGACAGCGTGGCCAGAAGCCCCTGCCGAGCAACAGCAGCTTTGCGTCTCCTCTTCCCCCTAACCTAAGCGTCCGGCGGACACCGTCTTGATCTGACCGGGGGAATGCTTAGCGGCGAGGGAGTCGTTCGCAGGGGAATTGGTTCCGAATGTGGGTGAGGAAGTACTTGCCCCGGGGATTCGGCGTCGAGAAACTCCTGGTATTGCTGAGCGGGAATGTGAAGTAACGGTGAAGCTCGCCGCTACCCGATACATTGAGATTCGCACTGTTCATCACGCACGGGACGGTCAACCGAACCCTCCAACAGAGGCAATCGGCCTTCGGTGCAGAGTCACTCTTTAGTCTTTCGATTGTTCCTTTCCACTCTTCTACTCCCGTGTTCCTTGTCGCCGCTATAATCATCACTTCCAGAGGGCTTAGCTTCCTTCGGCCTCACCCACTTTTTCGGGCGGCGAGCGGGTGTACAATGGCTGTTTCCTCATGATCGATATATGTCGAACACTGACGAAGACGTAAAGTCAGCATCACCGAATCGTCACGATTCAATCGTGGATAGCACACTTCATCCGAAGCACTACGGGGCACACGCCGATCAGCGCAACCTCAGTTTCTTTTCCCAACCCACGCTTCGAAGTCACTTCATTAGCCAGCTACTCCTGTACGAACACTTGATTATTCCGACCAATGACTTTGGTGTTGTGCCATCGCTTATAACATGGATGGGTGCGGACGCGTTCGAGGATGCCTTGGATTGTGGATGCATAACGTTCTTGCGGCGCCGGGGGGTTCTGGGGTACCTCGGTAACGGTAACGGCATTAATGAGTTTAAGATCGCCGACATGCCTCAAAAGCCGTTCTCATGGTGGGATAAGGCATTCTGGGGCGAACTGGCTGATGCCATTGAACTTCAGTTGATCCATGGACAACCGGGGCCGACGCAGAATTATCGGAATAGACTACTTGAGAAGACAATTGAGCGGTCCAAGAGCGTCGAATATGAGAATGAGTCGTTTATCGAGAATATCGCGAAAGGAACCTACACTGATATACGTGATACGCCTCGACTCGGAGAGTTCTTAGTGCAGTTAGCGATCTCCATCGGAGTAAAACCAGCGACACCGCTCAACATGGCATGGTTGCCCGGTGTAACTCCCAACTCTATGCAGGTAGCCACCGAAGGCCCAATCCAGAATCCGATTGATTTTGTAATCAGAGTAGCAGAAGCAAATATGGAGATATTTCTGGCTGAAAGCGTTGGAGGAACTGATCTTCACGCATCAAGGGGCGCTGAGGTGCTACTTCAGAGCAAGCTTCTTCATGCTGGCTTTCCATCCGCGAAGGTTGAAGGTTTTGTACAACTGCTGACGATCAATAGCATCCCAGATATTCGACCCGCCGTAGAGTCTGGATCTGTCTCAATTCCGAAACTGTGGAAGGTGCGGCAGGGGCGGAAGGCTAAGCATTTTCGAAAATGGCTAACCACGATTGACGCCAAAGCAGCAAATGATTTCGTGCGACTCTACGTAGAGAGCCTAGAGGAAACGTCACTCATGGAGTCCGTCCCCGCGCGAATAATCCGGTTCGGAATCACAACGGCACTCGGGCTGGTAAATCCGCTTTTGGGGGGCGGGCTTGGCCTAACGGATACATTATTCACTGAGAAATATATCAGAGGCTATCGACCCAAGCTCATGTTCAATGAACTAGCTAAGCTGTTTCCCTCCGCATAGTTTTCTAATCGCGAAATTGAATGCGGACTGGAACGGCAGCGCTTGCTTTATCAGAGACAGCACTAATCAATTGCATCGAAATGGCCTGGCAATCTGTACTTAGGGCGATCATCGCCCCACTCGGCAGGATCAGACGTCGCCATCCTATGGGCCAAGGCATCATAACCGCGCGTTATCCGCTTTCGTCTCCTGGACCGAATCCTCGAATCGGCGGCGATTGGCCCCAAACGGCGTTGTGGGAGATTCGCCAAGCTGTCCACGCGACTACTTGTTGCGAAACCCCCACTCTGGCCAGGTATCGGCCCAGCGGCTCTTGATTTGCAGCCAAGTCGCCTTTGGCAAACGCATGTGAATCAGCGCAAACCGGCCTCCCGCCTTATTCTGCGTCTCCTTCGACTCTCACTTTTCCCGCGAAGCTGCGGTAGGCGTAGACGAAATAGGCGGCGGCTAGCGCCATGCCGGGGATGAACCAGACTAAGCCGATGACTTGGCCGTAATGGGCGGCGGATGCATTCGATATTGTCAGCGAGTTGGCGGGATCGCCATTCGATGGGAGCACGCTCGGGTATAAGCCGAAGGCTGCGCTGACTAACATGGTGGCTAAGAACAGGCACGATGATAGGAACGCGGCGCGCTCTTGCGATCTGCGGTTCATCTCTTCGATGGAGACTAAGGCGGCCATGGCGAGGAACGGGAAGATCCAGCCCCAGGGGCGCGCGTCGAAGCTGGCGCGCAGGCGCGGCTGAATGCCGAAGCTGGCCAACGTGAGTAACGCCACCAACACGAGCACGGCCCACCAGACGACGGAGGCCGCGCGGCGAGCGCGACGTTCGATCTCACCTCCGGTCTTGAGAGCGACCCAGAGCGAGCCGTGCAACGCGAGCGCGGCGAGCGCGGCGAGGCCGCTGAGTACGGTATACCAATCGAGAATGCCTGGGGACTTGCCCGGCGTCCAATCGGTCCACAGCGGCAGGAAGAATTCGCCCTGCGCATCGAGTGGAACGCCGCGCACCACGTTGCCCAGCGCGGCGCCGAAGAAGATGGCCAGCAGCACGCTCGCAATAGAGAAACCCGCATCCCACAGCGGTTGCCAGACGGGGCTTTGCACGTGGTTGCGGAACTCGATTGAGACGCCGCGCAGAATCAGCAGCCACAGCACCATCATCAAAGGAAGATAGAAGCCGCTGAAGCTGGACGCGTAGAGCGCGGGGAAGGCGAAGTAGAGCGTGCCGCCGGCGGCCAGCAGCCAGACTTCATTGCCGTCCCAGACGGGGCCGACGGTCGAGAGAACCGTGCGGCGTTCGGCGCCGGTGCGTGCGACGAAGAAATGCACGATGCCTGCACCGAAATCGAACCCATCGAAAATCACATACGCCGCCAACATGCAGGCGACCAGCCAGAACCAGATCGTTTCCATAATGACTCCTCAAGCGGCGGGCGCGGGTTCGGGCCCTTCTTCGATTTCACGATAGACCAGGAACAGAAATAGGATCGCGAGAATCGTGTAGATCCCCAGAAAACCTATTAGAGTAAAGAGCGCGTTGCCGGAGGAGACTTGCGCCGAAACTCCGGCCGGCGTGCGCATGATGCCATAGATGAGCCACGGCTGGCGGCCGACTTCGGCGGTGATCCAACCGGCTGTGTTGGCGATGTACGGGAAGGGCAGCATCATCATAAGAACCCAGAGCAAGCCGTGCGACTTATACAGAGAGCCGCGCCACAGCTTGAACGCGGCGAGGGCCAGCACCACTCCAAAGATGGTGCCGAGGCCGACCATGATGTGATAGCTGTAATAGATCAGCGGCACGTTGTCCGGCCAGTTCTGCGGCGGGAACGAATCGAGCCCCTTCACTTCGGCCTTCCAACTTTGATACGTCAGGAAGCTGAGAGCGCGCGGAACGACGAGCGGATTGTCGAGACGCTTGCGATCCATATCGGGCTGGCCGAGGATGGCGAGCGGCGCACCCTGTTCGGTATCGAAGAGACCTTCCATCGCGGCGAGGGTCACAGGCTGGTGCCAGGCGATGTTGCGGCCTTGACCGTCGCCGGAGGGGAAGAGCAGGACGACGGTGGCGGCGATGGCGGCGATCACGCCGATGCGGACAAAGGTGCGGCCGTGCTCCTGGTGGCTGCTGGTGAGCAGATAGAACGCGCCGATCGAAGCCATCACCACGCCGGCCGTCACCACCGATCCGCTCATCGTGTGCAGGTATTGCCAGCCCACCCACGGATTCAGCAACAAGCTCCAGAAACTGGTGAGAAGCATCTCGCCGTGGGAGCCGACGGCGTATCCGACGGGGTGCTGCATCCAGGCATCGGTGGCCACGATCAGGAATCCGGACGCCCACGAACCGAGGAACACGAGCAGCGCCGTGACCCAGTGCGCCTTCGGCCCCAGGCGCTTTTCACCGAACAGGAATGCGCCGAGGAAACTGGATTCCAGGAAGAAGGAGAAGACGCCCTCCATGGCCAGCGTCTGGCCGATCACGCCGCCGGCGGACTTGGCGAAGCGCGACCAGTTCGTGCCGAACTGAAACTCCATAGGGATGCCCGTGACCACGCCCATGGCGAAATTGATGGCGAAGATCTTGGCCCAGAAGCGGGCGGCGCTCGCGTAGTGCGGATTGCCTGTGCGCAGCGCCATGGTTTTGAGAATCAGAATCAGCAATGCCAGCCCCATGGTCAGTTGGGGAAACAGGTAATGGAAGGTGACGGTGAATGCGAAGTGCAGACGATGAATGGTAAGCGCGTCCATAAGACTCCCGGGCGGCGGGACAACGCCCTCCCGCACAGTATAGGACACGGCGCGGAGCAACGGGGTGCGCGAAGATAGAAAGCAGATGACCGACGAAGAGTACATGCGGGAGGCGCTCGAGCTGGCGGCGCGCGGGGCGGCGCGGGGGGAAGTGCCGGTGGGAGCGGTGGTGGTGGTGGGCGGCGCGATCGTGGGCCGCGGATGGAATTGCCCGATCGAGCGGCACGATCCGACGGCGCACGCGGAGATTCTCGCGCTGCGCGAAGCCGCGGCGGCGGCGGGCAATTACCGATTGGTGGGCGCGACACTGTATTGCACGATGGAACCGTGCGTGATGTGCGCGGGCGCGCTAGTGGCGGCGCGCGTGGAGCGGCTGGTGTTCGGCATGCGCGACCTGCGCTTCGGTGGCGTGCGCAGCAAGTTTTGGATTGCCGATTCCGGCACGCTGAATCACACAGTAGAAATTGTGGAAGGCGTGCTGGCGGTGGAATGCGTGGAACTGCTGCGCGGGTTTTTCGAAGCGCGGCGGTAGGGCGGCGGGTGGCGGCGATTGAGTGTGGGGTTGGCAGGCGAGAGCGCCTACCCCACTTTTGGAGTGACGATTCACGCGGCAGACGTGTGGTTTGGGGGAATGCGGGCCGGACGTGCCCGGCCCCGACAATGGGCTACACCGAGAGGAAGACCTGGCGTTCGGCCTGGCGGCGGCGGACCAAGCCGGGGAGCACCTGGCCGTTGGCCTTGTCGATATCGAGCAGTTCGTCGGCGGCGTGGGCCGGGTCTCCGGCGTTGAGATAGCCTACCAGTTTGGGTGCGAGGGAGGGCAGGGCTAACGCGCCGCCCATTAGGTTGAAGCACAAGGACACCAGCGCGTCGAACTGTCCCTGAGTGAGCGGCGCATGGATGACCTTGGGCAGGTCACGCTCGATCGGCGAGACATCGGCGGCGAGCAATGCCTCGGCTTGCGGTTCGGTCACAACATCGCCGGGATTTACGCCGGCGGTGTGGCCCCAGCCGATGGTCCAGACGTGAGCGGGGCAGAGATAGGCGGTAAGCCGGAGGCCCTCGAACTGCTTGATGAGATTGTAGGCAGCGGAGCTTGCTTGCAGCGGGCCGATGTTGGAGGGCGCGCTCATCGAATTGGTTTCCCATTATGGCACACGAAGTGGGATGCGTTCGAGGAGTTCTGCGGTGCAAGAAGAGCGCGCCCGCAAGCGGGCGTTGGCAGGTTGAAACCTGCCCCACCAGCGGACGTTGGCGGGTTGAAACCTGCCTCACCTTTGCAGGTAAGTGGAGCGGTGGAGTTCATAAGAGTTACGGGCGTGAGGATAAGATCTGTGCGCCGGTGACAACGGCTCCGACAGGGTTCAGGTTGCGATAGATGAGGACACCGTTGAGAGTGTAACCAATCAGGCGGTCATACCAATGCGGCTGCGTGATGCGGTTCATGTTAGCGACGAAGCCGTCGGTCTGGACGCCGATATCCTGCCAGGTTTTGAGATAGGACGGCCAATCACGGCGGAAATCGCGGCTGATGCCGGAGACGTCGATGGAGGCCGTTTCGATGCCGCGGGAGACGCCGACGTAGCGGTTGAAGACGCAATCGGGGTTGTGATCGCAATCGAGAAACATGGGGAGGGAATTGTCGATCTGCGCGGCGACGGAAGCGGAGTGGCGGAGAGTGGGACGTAGCTCGCGTTCGAGAGACGTGGTGGCGGCGAGAGTGGTATCGATTTGGGAAAGCGTGCCGCCGAGCTGGCGGGTTGTGGTATCGCCGAAGCCGGCGGTCTGCGCCAGAATGCCGGTGCGGAATGCGGTGGCCTGACGGTCGGCGACCGCGAGCGCGGCCGAGCGCGTGGCGGCGATCTGATGCGTGAGATCCTGGCGCGCCACACCGGCTTCCTGCATCAGCGCGGCGCGCGTCAGACGGATCTCGGCCGGCACCGCCGCAACCGTGGCGGTGGCGGCCCGCACGAAGATGGTTGCCGCGACGGCGAGCGCGGTCAACGCCGCCAGCAGGGCGCAGACCAACACTTGCTGAACCGTCTTCATAGACACTCCCCGCTCATGCGCGACAAACACTTTGGGCTTGCGATATTCCGTTGCGGGTGGCCGGGCTTCGCGGACTTATCGCCGTGCGTATCGGCCACCC
>CAZFOP010000054.1:0-12932 GCA_964520085.1 uncultured Solibacteraceae bacterium
GGCGGCCCTTCTCGCGGCCACCCAGCCGGGACCCGACTTCCGCGACATCGGCAAGCAAGCCGGCCTCACCGCGTCGTTCCCCAACGGCGGCGACAAGAGCAAGCAGTACATCATCGAGACCACGGGCAGCGGGGTCGCCTTCATCGATTACGACAACGATGGCTACCTGGACATATTCGTCCTCTCCGGCGATGGTGGAACCAACCGCATGTACCACAACGACCACAATGGCCACTTCACCGATGTCACTGAGCAGCTCGGCTTGACCTCATCCGGCTGGGCGGAAGGAGTCTGCGCTGGCGACTATGACAACGACGGCTACACCGACCTGTTCGTCACTTACTGGGGTCAGAACCGTCTTTACCGCAACGTGAACGGCAAACGCTTCGAGGATGTCACGGCCAAAGCGCATCTTACTCAGGACCGCACCCGGTATAACACCGGCTGCGCATTCCTCGACTACGACGGCGACGGTCACCTCGACCTGTTTGTCGCCAATTACCTGAAATTCGATTTCGCCACGACGCCGAAGGCGGGCTCCAATCCCTACTGCTACTACCGCGGCATGGCGGTCAACTGCGGTCCACGCGGGCTGCCGTTCGAAACCAACCTGCTGTACCACAACAAGGGCGATGGGACCTTCGAAGACGTCTCGGAGCGCTCCGGGATCGCAAAGGCTACCGGTCACTACTCGCTCGCCGTGCTCGCCCAGGACGTGAATGACGACGGGCGGCCGGACATTTACGTAGTGGGGGATCAGACGCCGGCGATGCTGTTCATCAACCAGGGCGACGGCACCTTCACGGAAGAGGCCGTCATGCGCGGCGTGGCGTTCGACGAGAACGGCCGCGAGCTGTCCGGTATGGGGCTGGCCTCGGCGGACTACGACGGCGATGGCCGGCTGGACATTTTCCGCTCGGACTTCTCGGACGAGCGCTCGCTGCTCTATCGCAGCACCGGCGACGGCCAGTTTGACGATGTCACCACGGCCGCGGGCCTCGGCAACAATACTCGTTTCGTGAACTGGGGCTGCGCGTTTTTGGACTTCGAGAATAGCGGTTGGAAGGGTTTGGTGGTGGTGAACGGTCACGTATTCCCAGAGGTCGACCGCCAGAACATCGATATTCACTCCCGCGACCATGCGCTGCTTTACCGCAACACCGGCAAGGGCACCTTCGAGGACATATCCGCGCAGGCCGGCCCGGCGTTTCAGTTACGGCACTCGGCGCGCGGACTCGCCATCGGCGACATCGACAACGATGGCACGCTCGAGATTCTGGCCAACAACCAGAACGAGCCGCCGTCGCTGTGGAAACAGAGCCACCGCGCAGCCGGCCACTGGCTGCTGCTCAAGCTGGTCGGCTCGCGCTCGAACCGCAGCGCGATCGGCGCGCGGGTTGCCGTAACGGCTGGCGGACGCACGCAAATCGACGAAGTGCGCAGCGGCGGCAGCTACCTTTCGCAGAACGACCTGCGCCTCCACTTCGGCCTCGGCGCCGCCACACGCGCGGATTCGATTACGGTCCGCTGGCCTTCCGGCCAGAAAACCGCCATCGCAGATATCGCCGCCGATCGCATCGTGACCATCCAGGAGCAGCCATGAACACACGGTGGGGCAGGTTTCAACCTGCCAACGCCCGCTTGCGGGCGATGTCTTCGGCTCTCTCCAATCGTCAATTCTGGAATCGCTTTTTGCCTGGACCGGTCCTCTTCGTCGCGGGTGTCATCGCCGTCTGCGGCGGATGGCTCGCCGCGCTTCCCGAAAACACGACTGGCGCAATCCGCTTCGTATACCGGCCGATACCCTTTACGCTCGACAGTTGCGAGACGCCGGAACGCCATGCGCCGGAGACGATGGCGGGCGGCGTCGCGGTCTTCGACTATAACAATGATGGCAAGCTGGACATCTTCTTCACCAACGGGGCCGACATTCACACCCTGAAGAAGACCGCGCCGAAGTACTTCAACCGCCTGTTCCGGAATGACGGCAACGGCCATTTCACGGATGTTACCGCGGCGGCCGGTCTGGCTGGAACCGGCTACGATACGGGCGTCGCGATTGGCGATTACGATAATGACGGCTATGAGGACATCTTCGTTGGCGGCGTGCACCACAGCGCGCTGTACCACAACAACGGCGACGGCACCTTCACCGACGTCACGGCGAAAGCCGGACTCAGCGCCGCGCTCAACCAACCCGACCCGCAGTACGGCCCGCTGTGGAGCGTCGGCGGAGCTTGGGTGGACATCAACAACGACGGCCTGCTGGACCTGATCGTCGTCAACTACCTGAGTTGGAACATCGACACCGAGCCTGCCTGCATGGCAGGCGGCGGCCGCGACTATTGCCATCCCAAGATGTACAAGCCGACGCCCAACCAGATCTTCCTGAATAATGGGGACGGGACGTTTCGCGATGTCTCAGCCGAATCGGGCGTGCGCGCGCATCCCGGCAAGGGGATGGGTATCGGCGTAGCGGATTACGACCTGGATGGCCGCATGGATTTCTTCGTCGCCAACGATAAGATGTACAACTCGTTGTTTCACAATCTGGGCAGCGGGAAGTTCGAGGAGGTCGCATTCGAGGCCAACGTCGCGCTGCGCGAAAACGCCGAGTTGATCTCCGGCATGGGCGTGGACTTTCGCGATCTGGACAACGATGGCTACCCGGATATCGCCATGGTGGCTCTCGACGACGAAACGTTTCCGATTTTCCGCAACACCGGCAAGGGAGATTTCGCCGACGTCACGCAGTCCAGCCGCGTGGCTGGCCAGAGCATGGCGATGGCCGGATACTCACCGACAATTTTCGATTTCGACAACGATGGCTGGAAGGATATTTTCGTTTCGCGCGGACACGTCGAGTCGCTGGACTCGGCTCCGCGCGTCACCGTGGCGCAGCCGAACACGGTGTTTCGCAACCTCGGCGGTATGAAGTTCTCGGCCCTCACCGCCGAAGCGGGATTGACGGCGCAACCGCCGCGGCGGCACCGTGGCTCGGCGGTGGGCGATCTGGATGGCGATGGGCGGCTGGATGTGGTGGTGACGGCCATCAACGCGCCCGCCGAAATCTGGATGAACCAGAGCCCCGGCGCGAATCACTGGATCGAGCTGCGCCTCAAAGGCACGAAAAGCAATCGCGACGCTATCGGCGCACGGGTGAAGTTGACGGCCAAGTCGATGACGCAATTCAACCACGTCACCACCGCCTGTGGCTACGCATCCTCGAGCGCTGGCCCGATGCACTTCGGGTTGGGCGCGGATGCCTCGGTGGACCTGATCGAGATCCGCTGGCCGTCCGGCGCGCTCCAGCAGTTGAGAAGCGTCAAGGCTGACCGCATTGTGCATATCGAGGAGCCATAACGTCTTCGCCAGCGGCGACAAGGATCCTGATGCGGCCTGGGCGATCATGTAGCCGGCGTTCCTGGACAACCGATGGATCACGGGTGCGGGAATGGACCGCAGGCGGCCGGCTGTTGCGAATGCTTGCGCAAAAGGCGGTGCGATGCATGGCCTTGTTGAATGCGTAGAAGGCGAAAGCCAGCAGACCGGCGCCCGCGCTGAGCCACAACGGGGCGGGCTCGGGCACGGGCTCCAGCGTCGTGTTATCGGCCAACGCTGAGGCGCTGACAGTTCCGGTCGCATCGA
Organism: uncultured Solibacteraceae bacterium; assembly: GCA_964520085.1. Classification (GTDB taxonomy): domain Bacteria; phylum Acidobacteriota; class Terriglobia; order Bryobacterales; family Bryobacteraceae; genus Bog-375. Next base: position 3,649 of record CAZFOP010000054.1, read on the forward strand.
TGTCGATCTCCGCGGCGGGACCGGAGGCGAAAAGCGGTGTCGACGCATCGCTTTCATAGAAGGCCAGCAGGAACGTCCAGCCGGAACCAGCGGTAAGGCCGCCGTCCAGGCTAACGCCGGGTCCGTCAAGTGTGACATCGAACATGATCGAATTGCCGAACGTCAGCCCCTCGAAGTAATCCGATGTGAATGTGTCACCGACCGTGACCGTGCCGGGCAGCGCGCCTTGGGCGTTAATGGCTCCATTGTTCGTATCCGAAGGATTCAACGCCGCGTCACTAATAAACCCGAAGATCGTACCGGTCACAGGCAGCACAGGGATGTCGGAGCCCTCATCGAACTGCAGGTCAATATATCCGTAATCGCCGTTCGCAGACGACGTATCCACTATCACCTGGTAGGTGATGGAACTGGCTCGTGCCGGCAGGCTGACGGCTCCAAGCAGCAGAACAAAACTCAGAATCGAGACGAGTCTTTTCATGTTTAGTTAAAACCTCCCGAGTAGACTGTGGGTGTTGTCGTGAAGACGGCTCCAAGCGTGTAGCTGAAGCTGACCGAAATGGTGACCGCAGCGCCGGGAGCCAGGGAACCCGCGGCCGACCAGTAGGGATTGCCGAGGAACGTTCCGGTGGCATTCGCCGCTTTGACCGCGGAGTTACTGATGACCAGAACCAGGTCGATCGGCCCCGTGATCGTGGAACTGCCGGTATTGGTAATGGTAAAGGTCTCGGTTCCGGTCTTTGTGGACCGGCTGTAGGCCAGCCCCGAAGTCTTGATCGAGACCGACGAGGTGACATTGGTGACTACGTTCACCGTGTAGTTGCCGAAGGTCTGGTCCGCGGCTGGCACCGAGTAGTTCGAGTCTCCCGCATAGGTGGCTTGGAAGACGTGCTTACCCGCAGTCAGGTCGCTGGCCGGGATAGTGACAATCAGCGTATCGCCGGTTCCGGACAATGTGCCTGTGAATGTGTTGCTGGTGGAGGTGTCGGTCAGCGTCACCGAGCCGGTCGGGTAAGGCGCGCCGCCGACGGCGGGCGTGAGAATCAAGTCCAAATTCGCGGCGTTGCCGGCGACAATCGTCTGGGCCACGCCTTGTGGCCCGGTCAGCTCCGGCGCCAGGTAGGTGAAGTCGCAGGACGGCGAATCGAGCGAGCCGAGACTGATGTTATTGGTCAACGTGTCGAAGTTGACCGGGTTATTGACCAGCGTGCTGTAAGCAGTGAGGAAGTTGCCGGACACCGTTCCAGGGCCCAGTGTGAGGTTGGTGTACTCGCTGGTCCCGCCGCTGTAGCTGCCGTTCCAGACCGAGGTACCTTCAACCGGCGAGGTACTGTTGACGAGGCTCGATAGCGCCGACGGGAAAGTCACATTGTCCATAGTCAGACCCAGCGGATAAATCACCGGCGTGCCGCCGCTGTTGCTGTTGAACTCGCCGGTAAGTTCGACCGTGCCGGAGCCGCCGGCATCGTTTTCGAAAATCAAATTCTGCATCAGGATGTTAGTGTAGTCAGGATACGAGCCGGTGTCCTCCGCGCTGTAGTACGGGGTGAACTGAATGTCCGCCTTGTGATCCAGGATGCAGGAGTTCGAGTACTGAATGTTAGTCACCAGGCCGCCGCGATCATTGGCCGACTTGATGCGGATGCCGGTCGAGTTGGTGTCGGCCGCGAGGCCCCATTGGGCGCTGCCGTATCCGGCGAAGTCGTTGCCGGCCAGCATATTGTGATCGTACAGTACGTTGCTGACACCGTGATCGGTCAGCGATCCGATCGACTCGCCGTGTCCGGCGAAGAAGCGATTGTTGACGACGGAGATATTGGCGGACGGGTTGGTGTGGCCGCCAACCGCGACGTTGTCGTCGCCGTCCGAGATCCACGAATGCGCTACCGTTGCGTTGGTCACGCTGCCCGGATCTATCCCATCCGTGTTGCGCGCGGCGGTCGGCGTCACGATCTTGACACCCCACGCCGTCAGGCCGCTCACCGGGCCCGTCGTCGAAACGTGGAAGTTGGGCGAATTGAGGATGGTGATCTTATACAGCGTGACGTTGCTCGCGCTGCCTTCGATTTGAATGAAGCGCGGATTCTGCTGGTTGCCTTCTCCATTGGCTTGCGAAGCCAGGTTCCACCAGGTGGGCGTCGCGGGCATGCTGTAGCCGGAACTCGTGAACGTGTTGAACAGCGTATCGCCGCCGCGTCCGTTCAGCTTGCCGTTACCCATGATGCCGACGTTGGTCGAGGTGCCTGGGATATCGATCAGCGGCAGGCAGTTTGCCGTATTGGTACCGGCGTTGATGGTTCCGCAAGTATGCGTGCCGGACACGGCGTCGTAGTCCTGCACGTTGCGGGAAAAGTATAGCGTCACGTTCGGATCGACGAGAAGGTTGACGTTGGACGGCATCGAGAGCGGGCCGCTGAGGAAAGCGTTGTAGGTGCTCGTCGAATCCATAGAGAGTTCGACGGCCTTGCCGGTGCCGGCACAGGCGTTGAGCGCGGCTTGAATCCGCGCGCCGTCGATGTTGGTGGTGGTCGAGTCGACCGAAGCATCGAGATCCTGGATCGAGATGTCGGTCTGGAGCGTGGCCGTCAACTGCTGGCAGACGGATGGGAACGAGGGTTCCGCGACGGGGCGCGGGTCGCCGGTCGCCACCGGAGCCACCACGGCGATGGGCACGCTGGACGACTGGCTCCAGCCATAGTTGCTATCGCCGGAATAGATGGCCAGCAGCGTGTGCGAACCCGTGGAAATGCCGCTGATGGACCACGAGCAGCTTCCGCTGGACAAAGTGCAGGTGGTAGTCGCGGAACCATCGAGCAGGATGGTGACCGTGCCGTCGGCTGTGACCGGGCTCAAGGTTACCGTGCCGGTCACGGCGGTACCGTACGTCGAACTGGCGTTGTTCACACTGAGCGTGGTCGTGGTCGCGGTCTGGCTGGCGGTCAACACATGAACCGCATAGGTGGCCGACGTGCTGGCGGTGAAGTTCGAGTCTCCGCCGTAGACCATCGTCAGGTAGTGGACGCCCGCGGCCAGCGAAGTCGTGGTCAGATACGCTTCTCCGGAATTGTCGAGCGAGCCGGAAGCCAGCGATGTGCAACTGCTGGAGGCCGCGCTACAGACTTGGTTCGTTCCCAGGCTATCGTAGAAAGCGTAGGTTCCGGTGGGGACCACGCCGGCGCCCGGCGTCCGCGGACGGCCCAGGATAGTGATCGGCGTTCCCGGTGCCTGCGCGTTCAGCAAGCCAGCCGGCGCGAACGCATTCACCTGCGAGGCCAGCGCCGTGGCTGGATTCCAACTCGACGTGAATCCCGTGTAAAACTGGGTGGGAACCGTGGTCGATAGGAAGTTGATCGGGTAGTACGGCACTGCCCCGGCGGCGGTTAGTGGCGACGAATAGGATTCGCGCGAACTGGTGGATGTGACGCCGGAACCGCTGTTGCCGCCCGAGGTCGCCACAGCGCCCGGCGTGGCGCTCGAGCAGTTGTTGTAGTAAAGCAGGGACGGATCGCCGTTGAATACCTCGCACGGATACGGAAATGTGCCGAGCGGTGCCGGGTCCGTGTACGGCATGCTGTTGTACTCGGCATAGGTCGAAGTAGGCAAGTTGTTATCGCCGGTAAACTCGATCCAGCCCACTTTGTTCACCTGGTCCACGTAGTCGTTCAGCATGATCCAGGTCGAGTAAGTGCCGTACGGGCGGCCGTAGTAAAGGTTCGTCATGCCGGTGCTCTCGGACATTAGCGTGCAGCCGTTGCACACATAGCCGCTCAGATAGTCGCCCGAGCCACCGGTTTGGAAGCGTTTGTTCTGCGCTTCGATGGTTTCCGTGCCGGTGGCAGTCGTTCCATGCCATGTGGTGAGGAAATTGGTTTGGTCGAAGACCGTTGCACCGTCGCCGAAGACGTAATCCACGTTGCCGGCGATCGTGCCCTTCCAGACGTACTGGCGCGCCGGCGTGCAGGTGCTGCCGGTGCAGCCCTGGCTGCCGGCATACAGCGTATCCTGCTGGCTGATCAGGTTCACGTTATTCAAAATCGCCTGGTCGCCGGTGAGCCACAGCGCCAACGCTTGCGAACTGCACTGTCCATAGCTCGTACCGGAATAGCTGATTCCGTTGTAGAGTTGCTGTAGCGTGTAAGTATTCTGAATCGCCGGCGGCAACAACTGACAAGCGCTGTTGTAGTTCGAGTAGTTGCTCTTCGTGGTCGAGTCGGTATTCCAGGTGTTCTGAACGGTCAGATACTCGGCATAGAAGTTAGTGGGCGTGTACTGCGTGGTGTTGGTGAGGCCAACCGGCGAATTCGTGCTGCCCGCGGTCTGGCCCATGTAGTAGCTCTTCGAGACATCGAGCGTCGAGGAGCCCTGGTCGCCGTTCGCGCTGGCATTGCCGGAGCCGATTCCGGTTCCCATGTAACCGGTATACGGGTTGCTGAAGGCGCCGTCCTCGGCGGCCAGCACGACTTGGGTCGGATCGCCGCCCAGTCCGCGCAGCGAAACGTTGGGATAGCTGATGGCATTCTGGCCAGTGTAGGTTCCGGGTTTGATGTAGATCGCTCCGCCGGTGGTCGGCAGTGCGGCCAGCGCGGCCGAGAGCGAAGTGTAGTTGCCGGTGCCGTCAGCCGCGACCACGTTGGTCGTCGCGCCCACGGCGGCCGTTGCCGTCGCCTGTGTCACCGTATAGCCGCTCACACTGCCCGTCGCGGTTGCGATGTCAGTCGAGTCACTGGGGCAGAACGTGGCATATAAGGTGTAGGTGCCGATGGGTAGATAAGTGGACGCGTCGATGGTGTTGGCGGAGCTCGTTCCACTGCTGGTGCTGCTGCAGCTCGGCTGCGCGGTGACCGAATAAACGAAGTGGCCGGACTGAGTGGGAGTGACCGCCGCGTTAAGCACGCTCGCGCCGATCGGCGTGCTCACCTGCTGCGTGGTCACCGCCGGGGTCCACGAGACGCTCGTCGAAATCTGACCGATGGGGAAGTTACCCGAAGAAGCCTGGGAAGGAAGAAACTCGCCCTGTAGGGGGAAGGTTACCTTAAACGAATGGGTAACGGCAGTCAGGGCGGAGAGGTTGAGGGTCAGCGAGGCGCTCAGGCCGTTGGTCGAGGTGAAGTAATAATTGGTTCCCGCGCCGCCGTCGACACTGACCGTAACATAGTCGGAGGTTGTCGGCCCAGAGGTGTTGTTAGTCACGATGCCATCCGACGAACTGCTGCTCGCCGTAACGGTGATGGGGAAAGAAACTTCGGTGCCCGAGGGAGAATAGACCGGTGAGCTGGGTGATTCGGCGCCGATCACTGTTGTTGTCGGGAAAGCCTCGGTGTCGGCAAGACCGGTCAGGGTCAGGACGCCAATCGTCGATGTGGCCGGAGACGTCAGTCCGAAGGCGATGTAATCGGTCTGCTGCGAATTGCCGAGCGCCGGGAATGCGGCCGTCAAGGTGCAGGTCTGACCTACGCTCAGGGCGTTCAGCAAACTCGAGGTAAAGGTGCATCCGTTGCTCGATCCGCCGGCCAGCGTAAAGTCTGCGGCCTGCGCGCCGGTTGTGGCTGTTGCGGTTTGCGCCGACGAAGCCAGACTGCCGACGTCGCTCAGCGTCGCCGAAAACGTTGTGGTCGTGCTCGATCCGAAGTTTTCCATGATCGCGCTGCGCTGTACCTGCGTGATACCGGCCGTGCTGGTATCGAGGCTATAAACTCTGCCCAGCCCATCGACAGCCAGACCAGCTGGGCTGCTCAGGCCGCTCAGCACGGTAAACGAGCTCGGGCCGCTGAGCGGAACATCCAGCACCGTTTCGCTGGGTTTGTCCTGCAAGTAGACATCGCCCGCCGGATCCACAGCCACGGAAACCGGGGTCACACTGGAAAGCACGGTGGTCTTGGTGTACGAGTAAACGCCGGTCGACGAACTGACGCTGGGAGCCATTTTGTAGACGTCGCCCGCGCCCTCGTCCGCTACAAAGACGTTGCCGGTTCGATCGACAGCGATCGAAACCGGATTGGTCAGCCCCGAAGCCACGGTCGTCTGCGACTGGAGCGTATTGCCGGACTGATTGAGCTTGTAGATCGACGAGCCGCCCGACTGAAGATCGGCAACGTACACATTGCCGTAGGCGTCGGTCGCCACGGCCTGGGGCGCGGCGGTGCCGCCGGTTGGCGCGTAGCTCAGCGCGGTTACGGTATAGGTGGACGGCGACCCCGCGGTGGAAAGCGTCAACTCCTGGATCGTCGTAGCGCCGATGACGGTATAGAAGATGTCGCCGGCTGGATCAATCGCGATGCTGGTAGCGGAGCCGGAGAGCGTCGTCGCCAGGGTGTTCACGGTGGATGAGGCCGCCACGTACTCGTAAATCGCGGTTCCGGCCGCTGCGTAGACATTGCCGGCGCCGTCGGCGGCGATTGCCGATGGCGAATAGCTGCCGAGGATGGTCGTCGTGTTGGGCAGGCCAACGCCGGCCGAAGTCGCGTCATCGATGGCAAGCACCGAACCGGAAACCGTCCCGTTCAGCGCGATGCTCTGCTGCGCGTTCTCCCAACTGCCGGAGGGCAGCGCCACGGTGAGCGCGGCCGAGCGCAGGCCGGCGGCCGAAGGCGCGGCGGTGACGGTGACGCTGCAATCGACCGACTCATCCGCATTCTGCGTGCACGCCGGCGAGGCGGCAGTCACGTCCGGCGTCGCGCTCAGTGTCGCGGTTGCTCCCGACACCGTTCCCGCAGCCGTTTCCGGCAGATGCATCTGGAAAGTCTGCGTCAGCGTGTTGCCCAGCGACTGCCCGGCCAGCCCTTGCGCTAGCACCTTGCGCACCAGCATGGTGCTGCTCGAACTTGTGGCGTCGTACAAGTATAGGTTGCCCTGCGGATCTACCGCAACGCTCAGCCCGTTGGAATTGCTAAAGACGGACTGCGACGCCGGACATCCGTCGCTATAGGCGCTCAGCGATTTTTGCCCCGACGAGCCATTGCAGTAACTGCCCGCGGTCACATTCGAACTGCCGGTAAACAGTGCGCGGATGTAACCGGTGTTGATGTCGTAGAAAAACACGCGGCTCGTATCGCCCAGGTAAATGTTGCCCTGCGGGCTGACCGCGACTCGGACCAGCGATGAATCGAACGTCGCCGCGTTGCCGGCGATCGGCGTGGAACCCGGCGTCGACGAGGCGCCTCCGGCCAGCATGTAGATGAAACCGGACTGCGGTGTGACGCTGGAATTGTAGGCCATGATCGCCGCCATCATCGCCGCGCCGGCCGTGCCCGCGCCGCTGACGAAGAAGACGCGCAGGCCGTGCGTCGGATCGGCGAAGAGCATGTTGCCCGCCGCGTCAACGGCCACGCCGTTGGTGTAACCGGAAGCAGCATCCACCGAACTGAATTCAAACGGGCAGCCGTCCCCGTAAGTATCGAGCGCGGTACCCGAGTAGGTCGTGCTGTTGGTGGTCACCGAACAAGTCGCACCTTTGGTCGTCGCGGTTCCGCCGGTCGTAGTACTGGTGCCAGAGATGTTCACTACGGTGTACGCATAGCCCGCAGTCAGACTAGCGTTGTAGACGCCCAGCGCGGTCCACAGCGGGTTGTTTCCCGAAAAGTAGCTGGAGGTTTTCTGGCCAAGGATGACACGCCAACGCGACGAATTCGTGTCGGCGAAGTAGACGTTGCCATAAATGTCGGACGTGATGCCGCGCGGAGCGTCGACTTCGCCGAGGCTGGTCGTGCAACTGGTGCCGACGCTGGCAGCGGGCGTATTGTTGGCGCCCACGCCGCTGGTTGCGCTGCCACCCTTGGTTGCCACGCAGCCGGCCAGCAGTTGCATGGTCCCGATCTGCGCCGTTGTGCAGTAAGGCGAGGCGGCGCGGCAAACGACGTGCAGCATGTTGTCGCTGTAGCCCGCCAGCAGAAGGTTCCCCCATGGATCGATGCCCATGCCGCGCTGGCCTTTGACGTAGGTCTGCGTGGCCGCGATGCAGCCGTCGCCCGCCGAATCGACCTTGTTGGTGCTCGAACAAGACGAGGGCACCGCCGTGTTGCCGCCGGCGGCCACGCTCATGATCCCCGTGCTCGAGTCGATCATGTGGACCACGTTATAAATGTCGTCGGATACAAACACGTTGCCGAAGGCGTCCACCACGACGCCGCCGCGGCCCGCGCTGCCAAATGCGCCGTTGAACGCCAGGCAGCCGTCGCCGTAAGCGTCGGTTGATTTGACGCCCGACGGCAGGCCCGGGCACTGGGTCCCGCTGGTTGTGATCGGCGACACGCCCGCATAGGTGGTCATCGTGTAAGGCAGTGCTGTCGGCGTCTGCGCCAACGCGCAAAGGCACACCGAGAGGCAAAGCAGCAGAACAACGGCAGTTTGCAGGAAAACGCGACGGAACATAACTACTCTCCTCGTGCAAGCTGGACAATTTCAGGCCGGCGCTGGGACGCGGACGGCGGTTGCGCACAAGCCACAGGCTCGTGTCGGTTAGTGGACCGGGCTTCCACTTTGTGCTTCACGATACAGTTCAGCATCTGTCGATTCGCCATTCTCTGTCCGCAAGGCCGCGACTTCTTCGCGGAATGCCCGAAAAACCGGTCTCTGGCTTTTTCGGGTTGTCCCCATGGGTAGCTAAACATTAGGACTATAGGTGTATGGCGCGAGGCGGTCAAGCCATCACAAGCTCAAGCGTTTGTTTAGTGTCGCTAAATAAGACGGTCCGACCTCATTGTGGTTTTAAAAAGGCGTGACTCCACAGCCGCGTCTCTGGGAAACTCGGTGACGGACGGGACGTAACCCGACGCAGGTCAGGTGGCCGCAGCGGGGCTTCCGCAAGTGTCCGGGTCAATAGCCGCGCGTCTCGTGCGCCAGCGACGCCGCATTCCGTGCGTCGCGGACCGCGCAGCTTCCAAATATTAGGAAGCAAAGCGTCACCCGAGCCGAATCTGACTGGATCGCACCTCCTCGTATTCGGTCAGTGTGGCCCATCCACAGATCGTTTGGCGCACGAGCGATGCCGGCCACCTCCACGCTCCGCGTGGCGAGTCCGATGAAGAACAGCACCACGTCGCCGGACTTGCCAAGCGCGCCGGGGATCGCGCTTCCGCAGCGTCAACTCACCGGGCGCGATGCCCCAGTCCGGCACGGTTCGGCCGCGTATTGATCGAGCTGCGCGGCGTTCCATGTGGGCGAGCGGACGCCGTGACGGCTGAAGTGGTGATGCCGCATGCCTTTTGCATCGAATCGCGCGGCGCGGCCCTTGACGGCCACTTCACGCACCAAACCCGCCCGCACCAAGTCCCGCAGATTGTTATAAG
>CAZFOP010000055.1:0-12877 GCA_964520085.1 uncultured Solibacteraceae bacterium
TGCTGAAGCAGCGCAGCGCGGATCTGAAGCAGACCGCGGCCGAGTGGGTCGACAAGAGCAAAGACACGCTAAACCGCCAGAAGGAGAGCTTGGCCGACGCGGTGGAAGCGGGCAAACAGGCGTGGCGCGAGGCGCGTGCGCCGCAGACGCCGAGCGAAGGGACCGCGTAGTATCAACTGGGCGGCGGGACGGAACTGAGGCCATGAACGACCAAGTTTTTCGCTGGATCGCGACTGCGGGTGTAGTTCTGGCTGCCGGTGCGTTCGTCGTGCTGGCGGTGGTGGCCGTCGCGATTTCCCGTGGGCTGCGTCAGATGCAGGCCAGGATCGCCGGTTTCCTAACCAGCGCCGAACCCGCCATTGCCCGGCTGGAATCTATGATCGAGCGCGCCACCGTTTTGATCGACACGGCCACGCCGCAGATCGAGATCGCCGGTGCGGCCTTCGAGAAAGCGGGCCCGCTGCTGGAGCGCGCGCGCGTCACTCTCGACAAAGCCAGCGCCAACCTCGAACGCGCCGCGCCGCTCATCGAGCAGGCCAAGACGGTGCTGGGAAACGCCAACCTGGCGATCGAGGAAAACCGCCCGAGCGTTGCGGAAATCATCGGGCAGTTGGCCGACATCGCACGCATCAGCCGCGAGCAGGTGGATCGGCTGGGCGCATTGCTCGACGATGCCGGCGACCGCGCCCACGCGCGGCTGGCGCAGATCGACGAAACCGTCACCGGCGCGGTCGAGCAGGTGGGAGAAATGGGCGGCGCGTTGAAGCGAGCGGCCATGCGCCCCGTCCGCGAGGCTAACGGCGTGGCGGCTGGAATTTCCGCCGCGGTTGCCACTTTCGTCAAAGGCCGCAAGTATTCTCCCGACATGGCGACCCAGGACGAGGAGATGTTCATCTGACCGGCGGCGCGGGCACAGGCGGATAGACCTGAGCCACATGGTTCTCACCGGCTGACGCGGGCGGCGGTTTCCATAACCAACAGGCCCATTTTGGGCTGAGTGGGCTGCAGGCCTGGATGGATGCCGAATTCCTCCAGGGCTTCGGTGGTGGTGGGACCTATGGAGCCGATCCAGCACTTGCGCAAACCCGCAAGCATATCGGTTTCAATCCCCTGCTCGGTCGCCACGCGAACCAGGTGCTCGATCTGCACTGCGGTGGTGAACAGCGCAACCTGAAACTCACCGGCGGCGAGGCGCCGTGCCGCCTCCTGCAACGGGCTGACATTGTCCGGCAGGGCGTACCGATATACGCGGACCGGGGTGACCTCGGCGCCGCGCGCGGCCAGCGCGGCCAGCAGTTCCGGATTCGGGCGGCCATACTCCTGCACCGCGATGTGGCGCGCCGGGTGGTTCGCGGTAGCGGCCAACAGTTCGCGCCACGTGTTCGGCTGCGGCGCCACAATCGCCGGTGTCAGGCCCATCTCACGCAGCGCCGCCACCGGCTTGGGGCCGCGCGCCACCAGCGTGACGCGGCGGAGCGCATCGGCGAACGCGCCTTCCGGATAGCGCGCCGAAAGCAGCCGATTCAATTCCCTCGTGCCAATGCCGGTCAGCAGAATCACGGTATCGAATTCGCCGGCGAAAAGGCGCTCGGCAAAGGCGAAGGCTGCGCCGTTATCCTCGGCCGGCGCCTCGCGCATGGCAGGCGCGACAAACGGCTGGCCGCCCTGCCGGCGAATCAACTCCGCCATCTCCGCCGCGCGCCGGCTCTCGAACGCCACAACCCGCAGCCCCGCGAAAGACATACTGAATTATAGCCGGATGCCGAGCCGGAGCCCTGCGTTCGTCGCAATAAGAATAATCGGTGAACTGCGGCGCGCTACTTCTTCTTCCACCGATAGAACCCGATGATGCTCTTGGCGTCATCGAGTTTGCCGGCTTCAATCATTTGCTCGACCTCGCGGGCCGGGAACCAGCGGGTTTCGATGCGTTCGTCTTCCATCGGTGTTGCGACTCCGGCAGTGAGGTCCTCGGCCAGGAAGATGGTCATGCGTTCAGCCAGGAAACCTGGGCTGACGAAGAAGGATGCGAGCTTGGTCCATCGTCGCGCGCGATAGCCGGTCTCTTCGATCAATTCGCGTTTGGCGGCTTGGATTGGCTTCTCGCCGGGGTCGAGCCGGCCGGCCGGCATCTCCCACATATAACGGCCGGCGGGCAGCCTGTATTGCCGCACCAGCAGGATGCGTCGCCGGTCATCCACCGCCATCATCACGGCCGAGCCGGGATGGCGCACGATGGAACGCTTGATCTTGAAGCCGGTCTTGGGATCGGACGCGCGGTCCTCGGTCACTCGAAAGAGGCTGCACTTGTAGACTTCACGGGAAGAGGTGATTTTCATGATCTTGTTTGGAGCGCGGCGGCGAACTCGTCCGCCGCGAGCGTATTCATAATGTCGCTTTTCGCGAGCCAGCCGCGCCGCGCCATCAGCACGCCGTAGCGCATGCTGGCCAGGTGCTGGGGATGATGGGCGTCGGTGGAAATGGTGAAGCGCGCGCCCTTTGCCTTGGCGGCGCGAATCAGCGGCGCGTGCAGGTCGAGGCGCTCGGGGCTCGCGTTGATTTCCATCCACACGCCGCGCGCGACGGCCGCGGCGGCGACACGTTCGAAATCGAACGGGAATGGATCGCGATGCAACAGAATGCGGCCGGTGGGATGGCCGAGGACGCGCAGGTACGGGCATTCGAGGGCGGCCAGCAGGCGGTCGGTCATCTCGGCGGATTCCTGGTTCATGTGGCTGTGCACACTGCCGATCACCAGGTCCAGCTCGGCCAGCGCGTCACTTGCCAGATCCATCGCGCCATCGCGCAGAATGTCGCATTCGATGCCGGAAAAGATGCGGATGCCCAGGCCATCGCGGTTGATCTTCCGCACCTGTCGCGCGAATTCGACCACGCGTTTCTCATCCAAGCCGTTGGCCATCGCCAGCGCCTTGGAATGGTCGGTGATGGCGATGTACTGGTAACCGCGGTCGCGCGCCGCAGCCGCCATTTCCTCCAGCGTGCCGCGGCCGTCGGTCGCGACCGTGTGCATGTGGAGATCGCCGTGGATGTCGGCCAGATCCACTAGTTTGGGAAGCCCGCCCGCTTCGGCGGCTTCGATCTCGCCCGCGTTTTCGCGCAACTCCGGCGGAATCCACGCGAGGCCAAGCGTTTCGTAAATGCCGGCTTCGGTTTCGCCGGCCACGCGCGCTTCGCCCTGCGCGCGGAACAGGCCATACTCGCTGAGCTTCAGCCCCATCCTCACGGCGCGCGTGCGCAGGGCCACGTTGTGATCCTTGCTGCCGGTGAAGTATTGGAGCGCGGCGCCGAAACTGGAGGGCGGCAGCGCACGCACGTCCACCTGCAACCCCTCGCGGCCCACCTTGGCGCTGGCTTTGTTTTCGCCGCGCCCCAGCACTTCTTCCACGCGCGGGTAGGCGACGAAGCGGTCGAGCGCGGCGGCCGCGTCCGGGCCAGTGACCAGCAGGTCGAGATCGCCCACGGTTTCGCGGCCACGCCGCAAGCTGCCGGCGGGAGTGATGCTGTCGACGCCTGCGCCGCGCAGAATCGCGGACAGTTCCTCGGCCATGCCCTCGGCGTAGCTCAGCAGGTAGCGTCCGCTGCGCATGCGGTATTGGGCGATAGAGCGCAGTACCTTCTCTTCCAGCTTGGCACCCATGCGCGGCAGCACGCGCAGCTTCTCCTCCTTGGCCAGCCGCTCGAGATCGTCGATCGTGCTGATGCGATAGTGCTCCAGGATGAGCGCGATGCTCTTCGGCCCAAGGCCCTGAATCTTGAGGAACTCGAGCGCGGTGGGCGGGAACTTTTGCAGCAGCGTGTCGCGGCGCTCGCAGGAGCCATGATCGACGATCTCGTGCAACACCGCCGCCAATCCCTTGCCGATGCCGGGGATGTCGGTGACTTTGCGCGCCGGATCGGCAAGGATATCGGCAACGCGCTCCGGATAGTCTTTCACCGTCCCGGCGGCTTTGCGGTAGCTGTTGATGCGGAACCCATCCTCGGCGGCGATCTCCATCAGGTCCGCCGTCTCCTCCAGCACGCTAGCGATTTCCTTGTTCTCCACGCCGGGATGCCCTCCATTCAATTGTAGAGTGGGGAAACGGCGTGCGGCTGACGGAGCGTTTTCGGGTCGCAGGCAAACACTCTCCACGCTTCGGTTATGTGATCTTTCGCACTCTTGGCATTCCGCTCTCTTATGGAAATTTGTGGCGCGGTGATACCCTATCTCGCTGACACGTAACGTGATAGCCTCCGGTTATGAGAAAGTCAGTACCCGGAAACAAATCGAGACAGGGACGCAATGGTAAGATGGCGCCTTATACTGAACAGGACACGGGAGTCCAAAACCCGGATTGCGGTTTGCTCCCGTGCGAACGGAGGAGGTTCTTCACGATGCGCCGCCGGTCTCGTTTCGCTCGGTTGCAACGCTGCGTTACGCAATCATTCTGCTTGCTTCTGGCCGCCTGGCCCGCATGCGCCCAACAGGACCGGATCACCGGCCCCATCGATTCCAACCGAACTGCCGTCCTGACGGGCAACCGCAGTTCCCGGGCTGTGCCACAGTCCGATCTCGGCCCGGTGGATCCGGAGCAGTTCATCAGCGGCATCAGCATCGTGTTCAAGCGGTCTGCCAGCCAGCAGGCGGACCTCGACCAGTTGCTCGCTCAGCAGCAGGACCCGACTTCGCCAAACTATCACAACTGGCTCACTCCGGAAGAGTTTGCAGACCGTTTCGGGCTCAGTGCCGGCGATTCGGCCAAAGTTGCGGAGTGGCTGCGATCACAGGGACTCAGCGTAGTCTATGAAGCGCGAAGCCGGACTTATCTCACCTGCACCGGCACGGCCGCGCAGGTGCGAATGGCTTTCCACACCGAGTTGCACCGCTACCAGGTCGATGGGGAAATGCACTTCGCTAACAGCTCCGACCCCTCGATTCCCGCCGCGCTGGAGCCGGTGGTGCTCTTGATCCGTGGGTTGGACGATTTCTATCCGAAGGCCCCGAAACATACGCTCAAGGCGGTTCCCAATGTCACCGCCACCAACGGGTCTCACGCCCTGCTGCCGGGCGATATCGCTATCATTTACGACATCAATCGACTCTATCAGAGTGGCACCACCGGATCGGGACAGAAAATCGCGGTGATCGGCTCGTCCAATATCAATATGTCCGATATCGATTCCTTCCGCACCCTGATTGGGCTACCCAAGAACGATCCCCAGATGGTGTTGGTGCCGGGATATGCCGACCCAGGCACCAGCAATCCGGACAGTCTTGCCGAGAACACGCTCGATCTCGAGTACTCGGGTGCCATCGCTCAGAACGCCTCCGTTGTGTTCGTGTATTCGCCGAATTTCGCGATATCCGCACTGTATGCGATCGACCAGAATCTGGCTCCCGTCATCACCACCAGTTACAGCATTTGTGAACCGGAGGTCTCTTCCGGCCCGTCGACTGCCACCGCTTTTCGCCAGCTCGCGCAAATGGGTAACGCGGAAGGCGTTACATGGACGTCATCGACGGGAGACTGGGGTGCAGCCGGATGCGATACTGGCGGGGTTCAGGCTGCGACTCATGGTCTGGCCGTCGCAATTCCTTCGACCGTGCCGGAGGTGACCGCCGTGGGAGGAACCGAATTCAACGAAGGCGGCGGCACGTATTGGAGTACCAGCAACAATCCTACCACCGACGCTTCCGCACTCGGCTACATTCCGGAAATGGCTTGGAACGACACGTCCGTCAGCATTGCCAACGGTGGCGACATTGCCGCCACTGGTGGCGGCGCGAGTATATTCTTCTCCAAACCCGCCTGGCAGACCGCACCGGGAGTACCCAACGATAACGCCCGAGACGTACCAGATATTTCCTTCGATGCGGCTGTCGATCACGATTACTACCTGATATGGGTTAACGGAGGACTCGCCGGCGTTGGCGGGACTTCTGTTTCGACGCCCATATTCGCCGGAGTTGTTACTCTGCTGAATCAGTATCTGGCCCAATCCAAACCGGGCCTGGGCAACATCAACCCGACGCTGTACAGCTTGGCCCAAACCTCGGGAGTGTTTCACGACATCACCGTGGGAAGCAATATTGTGCCCTGCACGTCCGGCAGTCCCAGTTGCGTAAACGGTCAATTGGGTTACAACGCCGGACCGGGATTCGACCTTGCGACCGGACTCGGCTCGGCCGACATCTACAATCTGTTCACCCATTGGCCGAGGCCTGGCCAGGGATCGGGTCCGACCTCGACTACGACGACACTCGTCGCCAACCCCGCCAGCATTTCGATTTCCGGGAGCACGGTGCTGACGGCTACTGTAACCGCAGCCTCCGGAACCAATGCCCCGAACGGCTCGGTATCGTTCAGCGCAGGCAGTAACATCTTCTTGGGGTCCGCGACCCTTTCCGGCTCGGGCGGAGTTGCCACGGCGAAACTGACCGTCTACGGCAACCAGTTGGCGGTGGGCTCCAACACCATCTCGGTTTCGTACGGCGGAAGCACGACTTTCCTGCCCTCCTCAGGCTTCGCGCCCGTGACGGTGACAATCGCCACTGGGGCTTCGGCTGTCGTCCCGTCCGTGGTGCCCAACCCGGTCTATCAGCAAGCACCGGCTTCCAATGGATGTACTTTCTTTTTCGAAGTCCGCCTGAGCGAGATTAACGGCGTCGCCACCACGCTCACCGGTTTTACGTTCAGTGCCACCGACGAAACGCAGTACATTCCGGCGTTCTTTGGCAGCGCCAACATCCCGGCGCACGGCACGCTTTCGGCCGCATTGTGCGCGACCATCGCAACCGTCCCCTCCACGCTCCCATTTGCGTTCAAAGGCATCGATGCCAGCGGCCAGACGTGGAGCCAGCAGATCTCCGTGGAATTCTATCCCGCGCAGGTGTCGGCATCCATGGCGCTCTCGAGCGCACCCGGCACGGAAGTGGAGAATCCGAGCGGCGATCCCAGGTGCCAATCCGGCTACCCGTTCTATCAGGAACTGGACTTGCAGGAACAGAACGGTTACGAAGTGTACCTGACCAAGTTCCTGGCAGGTGGAAACGATCTCTCCGACCAGATTGCCGACTGGTTTGGGTCCTTGCGCCTGGCGCCCTTGGGGACCCTGCAAGCCGAGATTTGCTGGCAGGTGGGCAGCATGCCTACCACGCTTTCTTACGAGATTGACGGTGTGGATACGGCCGGCAACACGATCACTACCACAGCCTCGATACCGTTCGATCCCGCACCGGCGCAAAGCGGCGGTGCGCTGACGGTGTCCCAGACCGCGGTAAATCTCAGTGTGGCCGCGAACCAATCGGCTACCACCACCGTTGGTGTCAACCTCTCCCCTGGACAGGCTTGGACCGCGTCGCTGTTCCCTTCCAATCAAAAAACCAGTTGGCTGGTGATCTATCCGCAGTCCGGCACGGGCTCCGGCCAGGTGAACCTGGTAGCTTCCGGCGCCGGCATGGCACCCGGCGTCTACACCGCTACGTTGGTGCTGCAATCGGTCGACACCATCCCGCAGTTTGTGAACGTACCCATCGCCTTCACCATCGGCGGGTCCAGCAACCTCAGCATCAGCGGCGTGACCAATGCCGCCTCGTTCCAGCAGGCCTTCGCTCCGGGCATGATCCTCAGCGTCTTTGGCACCAATCTCACCAGCAGCTACCTGACTGCGACAACGGCCCCGCTGCCCTACACCATGGGCGGTGTTTCCGCTTCGATCAACGGTGTGCCAGCGCCTCTTTACGGGGTCTACGCGTTAGGCTCCACCAGCCAGATCAATTTGCAGATTCCCTACGAGATACCGGCACGCACGGCGCTGTTGGCGGTCAACAACAACGGGCAGGTAGCTACCTATGCTTTCGACATTGCACCTGCCGACCCGGGGATCTTCTACACCTACAGCACCGGACTGCTCACTCCCATCGGCAGTGCCACTGCCGGCCAGAGCGTTCTGTTCTTTATTACCGGAGAAGGAGACGTGTCGCCCTTCGTGACCACTGGTTCGACGCCTAGCGGCGCCGCCATCACCAACCCACCCACACCGCGGCAGCCTTTCAGCATGACCGTGGGCGGTGTACCGGTAACACCGGAGTTCGTCGGCGTCCCGAGTTGGAGCGTTGGCGTCACCCAGGTGAACTTCGTGGTGCCCAACAATGTGCCTGGCGGCAAGCAGCCGGTGATTGTCACAGTAGGAGGCGTCCCGAGCGCGCCGGCCTACCTGGACGTGCAGGGCGGCGTGGGCAACGTGAAGTTCACTTTCATTCCAGCCTCGGTCAACCAAGATTCGTCCGACGGAAAGTATTACTACGAAACGGAGCTAACCGAAACCGGCGGAGTGGGAGTCACCTTCACCAAGCTGTTGGTGTTCGGCAACGACTACACCAGCGATCTCACGAGCTGGTTCGGCGCCGCCAGCATCCCGGCCTACGGCACCTTGACCGGCTATTTTGTCGCCTCATGCACGTGCAATCCGCCATGGGACGGCACCTGGCAGATCAGCGGCACGGACAACGACGGCAACTCCAATACCTGGAGCGGCGTGGTACACTTCCTGCCGCCGTCCTCAACTTCGGATATGCCTGCGCTGGTGAGGCCGGAGCCACTGGGGAAGGGTGACGTGGCATCCAGTGCAACCCCCGCGGGGGATCGACTCTACCCAGCAGGACAAGCGACGATTCCTTCCGCCGCCAGTTCGTCCTCCCGGCTGTTCGATCTGCTGTTCAGTTCCGGCGCCACACCACCTCCGCATCCCGAGGGAGCGAGCAACGCCAAAGCCGATGGCCCGCGGGAGCGATAGGTCTTCGCACCGTGTGATGTAGCGCTTGATGTGGCGGTTTCTCAATAGAACCGAATCTGCCCGTCGAAGACCGGTAGTACGCGGGAAGAGATGCTCAGTCCGAGAGCTTGCCGGAGAAGAAAGTTCTCGGACGAGTAATCGACAACTCGCTTGAGGGCTATTCGAAAGCGGCGCCGTCATCACGTCCGGCTGCTCCGCGGACGGTCCACCGCGAGGAATCGACAGGCGCCGCTCCGATACAATTGGAGTGCTTGGGATTCGATCCGCGCCCTGGCACCGAATACGCATGGCGGCGCATCGCCGGTAGCGAGGAATTATGGAAATACACCGCAGGCATTTCGTGATGACTGCCACCGGCTGGGCTATCGCCACGCCGAGTGCGATATCGGCGCTGGCTGGCGGGCAGGACAGCGGCGCCAACAAGCCGTATGGATCGGGCCACTTTGGCGAATGGATGCAGGATGAGTTCGGCCTGCCGGCGTTTCACTACACCTGCGACCAGACCGCGGACCCGCTGGCCGTCACTCGGGTGACTCCCGGCATCCTTTCGGCCACCGACCACGTACACCAGGTGGGCAACGACCGGATCAGCGCGATCGTTTCCAACTATGGCCATGTTCGCGTCCGCCAGGATGAGGGCGCGCCCAAGTTCTTGAACGACTACGTGCCGGAAATGAGCCAGTTCGCCGGCGGATTCGGCTACCTAACCGATGGCAGTGAGACGCTGAGCACGTTGTATTCGGCCAGCGGCGCGAGTTTCGATCGCGTGTTCGGCGCCGGCTATCTGCGAAAGAAAGTGGCGCGCGGCAACTACAGCGTCGATCAGGTGATTTGTGCCCCCTTCGGCGACGATCCCGTGCTGCTCTCGCAGGTGACCATCGCCAATCACGGCGCAGCTCCAGCCGCGTTGCGATGGATCGAATACTGGGGCACGCTGATTTACGAGTTTTCTTTCCGCCCGTTCGTGGAGCAGATGGGTGGCGTGGGCAGGCTAGTGGACCTGCGCCGCGGCTTCGGCCAGAGATTCGCACACAGTGTTCAGCTTGTCTCACGAAGTCGCGGGTTGATCGACTCGCAGCACTTCCCCGGGCGCGCACCGGAAGAGGAAGCCGCGTGGCAGCTCGTGAAGGCGAACCTGGCCGCCCATCCCAACTCTTTTCTGGGAGCGATTCCGGAAACCGTGCCCGAGGCTTCCTACGACGACGTCAACCCGCCTGCCACTTTCCTGATTTCTCTCGATGCGCCAGCCAATGGATTCAGCGCCAACGGGAAGGCATTCTTTGGATCGGGCGGCGCCGCGAAACCGGACGGCATCGGCCGTGCACTGGATGGAGATGTCAGATGGAACGGTCCGGAAAGCGCACTGCTGTTGGAGCGCGTTTTCAAGCTCGCGCCGGGTGAGCGGACCACGTTGTATTTTCTTTATGGCTACCTGCCGGGTAGTTTCGACCTCGATTCGCTAACCGCGAAATACCGCGCGCGCGCCACCACTGTTTGGCAGGACTCGAGCGCCGAGTGGAAGAAGCGCGGAATGCGATTCAGCGTCGGCTCCGACCCGTGGGTGGAGCGAGAGACGATCTGGAATCACTATTGCCTTCGCAGCAGCCTGACTTATGACGACTACTTCCACGAGCACATCCTCAACCAGAACGGCATTTATCAATACGTAATGGGGTTCCAGGGCGCGGCGCGCGACCCGTTGCAACATTGCCTGCCCTTCCTGTTCAGCGATCCGGAAATCGTGAAGACGGTTCTGCGCTACACGCTGAAAGAGGTCCGCCCGGATGGGTCGATTCCGTACGCGATGGTGGGCCACGGCGCGATAAGCCCCATGGTCGCCGATAACGCGAGCGACCTGCCCCTGTGGCTGCTGTGGACCGCCAGCGAATATGTGCTAGCTTCCCGCGACATCGAGTTCCTCGACCAGGAGGTTCCCACCTGGCCGCTGTACGGGCCGACCGCAGGCAAAGAGCGCGTGGGCAAGTTGCTCGAGCGCTGCTACCGGCACGAAGTCGATGGTGTGGGCGTGGGCGCGCACGGCGTGATGCGCATGCTTAATGACGATTGGAACGATGCCCTGCTCAGCGTGTGGGCGCAACGCGCCTTCGCGGAATGTGTCGCGCAGGGCGAGAGCGTGCTGAATTCCGCCATGGCGGCCTGGGTGTTCGATCTCTACGCCCGGCTGCTTGACTTTGCGGGCGACACGGAGCTGGCGGCGAGCGTGCGCAAGAGCGCGGACACGCACCGCACCGCGACGGCCCAGCAGTGGACCGGCAAATGGCTGCGCCGCGCCTGGCTTGGGCCCACGCTGGGATGGGTGGGAGAGAGCACGCTGTGGCTGGAGCCGCAGCCTTGGGCGCTGCTGGCCGGTGCGACGACGCCGGAACAAAGCCGCGAACTGGTGCGCAACCTGGACGAACTGCTGCGCCGCCCGTCCACCATCGGTGCGGTGCAGATGAACCCGGGACCGGACGCTCCCAAGGACGGAATTTGGGAGCCCGGGACTTCGGTCAGCGGCGGCATCTGGCCTTCGCTCAACCAGACGCTGGTGTGGGCGCTGGCGCGGCTCGATCCCGCCATGGCCTGGGACGAGTGGAAGAAGAACTCGCTGGCCCGCCACGCCGAGACGTATCCCGGCATTTGGTACGGCGTGTTGAGCGGCCCCGACACTTATAACTCGACGCTCAGCAAACACCCAGGTGCGACAGTAGACAACTTATACATGCATTACTCGGATTTCCCCGTGCTCAACCTGCATTCGCACGCCTGCTCGCTCTATTCCGCGGCCAAGCTGCTCGGGATCGAGTTCACGGAAAGCGGCCTCGAATTGCGGCCCGGCCTGCCGGTGGAATCGTACCGGTTCGAATCGCCACTGCTCGGCGTTATCAAGTTGCGCGATGGTTCCTACGAGGGCTGGTATCAGCCGTCGCAAGCGGGCTCTTGGAAAATCGCCGTATGGCTACCCGCCGAGCAAGCGGCCCGGCTGTCCCACGCAGAGGTCAACGGTGTCCGCGTCACTCCCGTCAAAACGGCTAACGGCGCGTTGGAGCTGACAGGGCGTAGCGAAGTGGGAAAACCGCTAAGGTGGGCGCTTGGGTAGCTTCGGATGCGGCACGAATCCTAGGCGGCGGTCTCCATCAGGCCCAACGTCTTCCAGGGAGCGCGCTCGGTTATTGTTCCCACATTCCATCAGCCAGGTTACACTTAGGATGTTGATGGCGTTTCAGTCGATTCTGGTCGACGGCCTGATCGGTATGACGCAGGGCTGGAAGCGACGACTTACTACGATGGTGGCTGCTTTCGGCGGGGCAGGTCTCCTCTGGATAGCTAGTCTGGCCTTGCAGTTTGTAATTGTGTTAACGTTCTCCGGCGCATGCGGGCATTCGCACTCTTCGGACGCAAGACTGGAGCATCTGTTCCGCGAGCACTACCGCGACCTCGTCGAGTTGGTTGCCATGTTGCAGGAGGATCCCGAGATTGCGGGGATTTCCGAGATCTTCCTCGATGCCGGCCACAAGAGTTTTCGGCTCAAGAATGGGTCCTACTTCGGTTCCGGAACTCAGTCCCAAGTAGCATCCGAGCAGCCGATAACGGCGGAGCGGTTGGCGCGCTATCAGGAGCTTCGCAGGAGAATTGGGATGGAGGGGGCGATTTTTCGGGACGGCGAGAAGGTGGAATTCGATTTCGAAACGGAATCTCTGAGGAACGGGGAATCTCGGAAGGGACTCGAATACTGGTAATACCCAAAGACGCCGACACCGTTGCTGCCCAGTCTTGACAGCATCAGAAAACCTCAGCCGAAATCGACCGAACGCGAACACTATTCCGCGTATAAGCCATTGGGGTCCGGATGGTACCTATACCTCTTTATCAACTAACCGCCCTCAGTCGTACACGAAGTGCAGGATCTTCTTGAGGTCTTCCCAGGCTTCGCGCTTGGCGTCTTGGTTGTAGGGGCGGAGGAGATAGGACGGATGGTAAGAGACCATTAGTGGAATGCCGCGCCAGTCGGTCCACTTACCCCGCATCTTAGTGACGCCTTCCTTGCGGCCGGTGAGCGCGCGCGCGGCGGTGCCTCCCAGCGCGC